>NZ_JAKSYF010000021.1:0-22912 GCF_022829745.1 Methylobacterium sp. E-016 | reverse complement strand
GCAGCCTGACGCGACAGCAGCCCGGCGGTGGCGAGATCAGCCAGGCATCCCCGTGCGCCTTCGCGATCAAGGCGGGCCAAGGGCTTGAGCGGCCATCCAGTGATCGGGTGAGCGTCCCGCTGCAAGCACCGCTCATGCTGGCGCGGATCGGTCTGCGTTGCGTCGATAGGGTCCAATCCGGTCTCCGTAGCTGCCTCGGTCCCAAAGGCTGCCACCAATCCAAAATCCCGCAACTAATTTCTTCGTACAGATCATAAAGCGTATCGTTCGATCCGATAAGATGCCTCTCGAGACGCGGTTATCGACGATCTGGCGAAGAGCGCTGTAACATTCTTCGGAACGATCGCTCACTGCACGAAAAAAGGAGGGCCACGCAGGGCCCTCCTTCATCCGTTCAAAGTTTTCCTACTCAGCTTCGTCGCTTAAAAGCGAAAGCTCGTCGATAAGATTGGTGATGTGCCGGATGATGCAAATCCACCGCTCAGAATTCGTTTTGTCATTGGATAAAAACTCGCGAGCACTCTTTGCGAACAGCAATTCGAGATACCTATCCCTAGCAATTTGGTAATCCTCATGGTGATAATACGCCTTCAGAGGTTCAGTAAATTCAAATATAAAGTCCAGCATATCCCCTACCATCGTACTATGAGCTAACTTCTTGGTGAAGTTCAAGCAAACTCTCTTGGAAGGAAGGGGATCGATCTCTTCGGGACCTCGATATTTTTTACCCGTCGCCATGGCCCTAACAAGAGGATTGGCCTTCTTGAGAGGCCCATCATTCTCAGAGACGAAGACATGATCGGTCGTTACGTCGTGGTAGATGCACAACGTTGAGGGGCCGCCCGCACGACACTTGGCAGGTATATTCAGATCGGAGTTATCGTTGAGGAAGCGGTTCCAGTCTTCGAGGGAAGTATTAAATGATTTCGTCATAAATTTTTTTCTGAAAAGCTCTTGATTGAGCTTCATCAAGGTAGCGGGCCAGCTTTCCGTTTGTCATTATTTTTTTGAGAAATTTTCGATCTTGTTAGAGCGATGCGGGACACCATCGAATATGCATTGGCCGCCGCAGAGCCTTTGCGTTCCGCCGATCGGGGTATGCTCTTGTTCGAGATTGTCGGGGCCGCGAGCTCTCCCTGTGAGCGTGCGAAATCTCCGGGTCGATCAAAAAAATATTGCCGCAATCTGCTGTCGCAATCTATGGTCTGGTTTGTCAGCTGGGATCAACGATCTTGATGTGACCCATTTTCAAGTGACTTCATCGTGCAAATATTAACTAAAGTAAATTTTTATTTTATCAATAAAATATAGAGTAGAATAAAATTTTGCTTTAGTGTAACTCCCTCGCGCAATGGTTAAAAACAGTCCGGACGACCATTTGTGTGGCACAGGCTAATTACGACTTAATAATTATATCATTTTAAAAAGGCATTAATACTATGACAGATTGGGCGACGACCAAGCTTTTCATCACTGGATCTGCTGCGGAAATCCAGCAGTTTCGCTCGGATTGTATCAAGGATTATTTAGATGATGGCTATGAGGACACAAGACTGGATTTTGAGGCCTTAGTGCCAACACCAGCCATATTTCTCAGCTATTTCGAGGATCTCGACAAGGGAGCTTCAGCCCTTCAGCCTCTTGTAGATGGTCTGAACTTGTATGACTGGCGACGGAAATTCTGGGGGACGAAATGGAATTCCCATGCGTTCCAGGAAATATTCTTTGATAACGAATTCTATCAGTGTGTTTTTGATACACCCTGGTGCTGCCCTGGACCGATCATCGCTGCAATCGCGAAGAAGTACCCGAGTTTCGAAGGTACAACCGAAACAAGTGATTGGTCGACCATGACCCTGCATGTAGGCTCCATCGAAAGCGGAGTCTTCTCCGAGAACGAAGAAGAATACGAACTCGAGGATGAGTCCGAGGAATTAGAGGACGACGAGCTTGACCATGAAGCTGAGAAGGTTGAGCCGCTCTGATCAGCCTGCCCCGTCAGCTTGCGACGGCTAGCATTTGGCTGACACCTTCGCGCAGCACGTAGCCGCGGCCCCAGACGGTCTCGATGTAGTTCTTACCCTGGCTGGCGTTGGCGAGCTTCTTGCGCAACTTGCAGATGAACACGTCGATGATCTTCAGCTCGGGCTCGTCCATGCCGCCGTAGAGATGGTTGAGGAACATCTCCTTGGTGATCGTCGATCCCTTCCGCAGGGCAAGGAGTTCCAGCATTTGGTACTCCTTGCCCGTGAGCGGAACCCGCTTCCCGCCAATCGCGACAAGTTTCTGATCGAGGTTGATGACCATGTCGTCGATTGTTACGGCAGCTTCGGCATGGCCTTGCGAGCGGCGGACGATCGCCTGGATGCGAGCCACGAGCTCGTCCCGGTGGAACGGCTTGGTGAGGTAGTCGTCGGCGCCAAAGCCGAGGCCCTTCACCTTGTCCTCGATGCTGGCCATACCCGACAGGATCAGGATCGGGGTCTTGATCTTGGCCAAGCGAAGGCTGCGCAGCACCTCGTAGCCGGACATGTCGGGGAGTGTCAGGTCGAGGAGGATGATGTCGTAGTCGTAGAGCTTGCCCAGATCGATCCCTTCCTCGCCCAGATCGGTGACGAAGGGATTGAACCCGGCCGACTTCAGCATCAGCTCGATGCTCTGCGCCACCGCCGCATCGTCCTCGATCAGCAGAACCCGCATCGTCCGTCCCCGTAAATGTTAAGATCCACTAATACGTGATCCTTAACAAATCCCTGTTCTGAAGTAGGGTCCGTATCAGCGCCTTACCGGCTCATATCCGACTTGTTGTTCTGCCAAAACCTGACTAATGTGAGTCAGATCAGTCGGCTATAGGGAAGTGTATTTCATGTTGGACGAAGCAGTGGCAGACACAAACAGCAACGTTTTGGCGATGGCAGCCGATATCGTCTCAGCCTATGTCTCGAACAATCACGTTCAAGCTGGCGAGCTGCCGAACTTGATTGCCAACGTCCATGCTTCCCTGAGCCGCCTCGGCGGTGAAGAGCCGACTACAGCGCCGGGACCTGAGAAGCTGACGTCCGCTCAGATCCGCAAGTCGATCACCCCAGATGCGATCATCAGCTTCGAGGATGGTAAGGCCTACCAGACGATGCGGCGTCACCTCACCCTGCGCGGCCTGACACCGGAAGCCTACCGCGCCAAGTGGGGCCTGCCTGCGGATTACCCGATGGTGACCACGAGCTACTCGGTAAGGCGCTCCGAGCTCGCCAAGAGCCTCGGTTTGGGTCAGCTGCGGCGCAAGTCGGCACCGGACGCGGCCGACGGATCGTAAGGGGGAGGGGGGCTGGAGCGCTTCGGCCACAGGGTTAATGAAGCGTTGCTGTTCATGCCTTGTTCCCGTTGTGGAAAACCCCCGAAGCGGTCAGTTTGGCCCTTGTAGCGGGGCACAGCATGTACATTCGAGCCGGGGAGCGGCTGCGCCTTACACTGTGGGGCGCGGGGAGCCGCGCTATGGTCAGTCTCAACACCTACGCGGTAACGCAGCCTGCGCTGGAGGGGCTTGATCCGACGGAGGACGGCTTCCACCACGACGTAACGTCGTGGCTGCATGACGGCTTCAACACCTTGACGGTCGTGCTGATCGGGCCGCCGGGCGAGGCGCCGTTCCGCATGGTGGTTCGGCATGGCGACCAGGCCGAGCACGTGCTTGATGAGGCCGACTTTCTGCTGCTGGCGACGCCCTGGCGGCTCTGGACGCTTCGCATCGAGCGGGCAACAGCGCCGAGCCAGCGTCTCTCCGGCCTTGGTCACGCCCATCCGAAGCAGGTAGCCAGCGATCAGATTATGCCGGGTGCTGTGGGGGGCGGCATGCCCTTGCGCATCGACCAGATCAGGGCGCCAGCCTCGTTGGTGAGCATGGCCACACCGGTCCAGCCCTCGAGGATCGCCTCAGCCAGAAACCTCCCTTGAGCGATCGCCTGATCCCCCGAGCTCGCCTCGATGTGGATGTGCCGCGTCTCGATACGCCCACCACCATCGCAAGGACGGCGTAGGATCCGAAGTTCGAACCCAGAGGTGGGTACGCCTGCAAGCTGTGGCATGGCGTCAATTCGTAAAACGATTTATTTCACAATGACATAGCCAAACGGGTGTAGTCAGACCTCTTTTTGGATGTTGAGGGCCTGCTTTTTCGAGAAAGGCGCCGAACCGGGATCGATCGCGTCTCTGCCGTGGCTCGAGCTGATCTCGTCTGTGACGATATGAGGATTTGAACGCGTGCCTATCCCCCAGCGCCAGCTCGCCGCATCGATCCGGACCGCGCTGCATATCGCTGATCGCGATGCGATCGCTGCTTTCGTCCTGGATGAGGGTACGGTGTTTGCGCCCCACAATCCGTTCGCGCGAACCAGCGTCGGTGCACAGCGCCAGGTTTGGACCGGGTATCAGCGCGAGTTCTACTTCTCGAACATCGCCTCGCTTGGGCTGGCGTGTTTGATGAACGCCTTATGCGCACGTCCCGATGACGAGGCGATTGTTCAGGAGATCCTCCAGGCTGATGGCTGCCGTGCTTACGTGTATCACCCGGGCGACGGCTGCCAGATTGTCGGGGCCGTGCTGCATGCCAAGGGGACTGGAGCCCTACCGGTGATCAAGCCACTTCCACGGGGTAGCCGGCGGGGCAGGGGACAGAGATCGGCGCTTCAGCTCGATTTGTTCGCGGTCGGGTAGAGCCCCCGAAACAGGTCCCCCATCGCCCTACGGCGAAACAGGGTGCGCCAGCGTCGACGCCGATGCTCGGGGCGATCGTGGTTGATGTGGCAGCGTTGGCAGAAGGCTGCGAGGTTGCGGTCGAGATTGTTGGCAGTGTCGTGATCGCGGTGCGCGGCAGCCAGCACAACGCGGGTCGTCCGGATGCGACCGAGATCTTCGATCGTCGGCAGGCTGCGCAGCGTACGGCCCTGTCCATCGCGCCAGGCGCCGATGCTGGCATCCCACCAGCGCCCATCACCGAGATGGTACACGGTCAGCCCATGGGGCCGACCGCAGCCCTCGCAGGCGCCACCCGCCCGCCCGAAGCGGATCGCCGCGGAGAGTTGCGGCCAGTCGATTGGGTAGAAGAAGCGATGCTCGCGCCGGATTGGCATTGTTCAGGGGATCCGTAAGCGCGAGGAATCAAGGACCTCGAGAGATGCTGCTACGCTTCTCACCCATCCGGCGGCACCCTATCCGGGCTGTGAGGCCGGGGCCTCAGCGGTCCTTTGAGCGCAAGATCCAAACGATCCCGACCACGGGCATGATCAGCCCGAACAGCGTGAAGAAGAGAAGGCCGAGGTTCATACTGCGCCGATCGCCACCATTCGTTCCCGCATCATCGCTCAGATGCATGCCGCAATCCAGATCGGTAGGCGGGGGAGCTTATGTAGCGGGGAGTTCCTTTACGAGGAAGCCGGGGCCGACAGGGATCTGCGGCGCATAGCGGCGCCTATCAGGGCGTGTCATCGCTGGAGCCAATCGAGGGCTGCCGCGATGCAGAGAGCGCCCATGAAGCTGGCGGCGGTCTTCTCGTACCGGGTGGCGATGGCGCGCCACTCTTTGAGCCTAGCCCAGACACGCTCGACTTGGTTGCGGTTGTTGTCGATCCAGTCCGGGCAGGCGACGGGCGCCTCGTGGCGCTGAGGCGGGATCGCAGACCGTGCGCCCACGTCCCAGATGTGCTCACGATAGGCGTGGCTGGTGTAGCCACGGTCCCCGACGACCCACTGGGCACGCCGGGCAGTTGATCGAGCAGCGGAACCGCATGGGGCAGTTCATGGGCCTGGCCGGGCGCCAGCCGGAGGGCGACAGCGCGGCCCTGCCCGTCGGCGATCACGCACGCCTTGGTCCCAGTGCCGCCACGCGAGCGGCCAAGAGCTTCACGAGCGTCTTGCTCGACCGCAGATCCCCCCCTTTGGCGGCGCCTGCCGCCTTCTGGTGAGCCCGCATGTTCATGCCATCTAGGAACACCATTCCGAGTTGAACGCCGCGCTCCTGCCGAAGGTCGAGCAGGCGCTCCCAGATGCCGGCACGGGACCAGCGGATGACGATCTGCGCCGCTCGCCACCACGGACCCAGATCCTCCGGAATAGCCCGCCATTTGGTGACGTTCTGATGCCGCCAGAGGATAGCCGAGAGCGTGCGTTCCAGGGCCTACGGCGGCGTCTTGGCCTGGGGCTAGCAGGCCTCGACCAGAGGTGTATGGTCCCGAGGTGAGGTGTGACGGGTTGATCCTGAAGCGATTGGGCTCTTTCGTCCAGGCGTTCAAGATGAACTCAGTGGGTGTGAGGCCCCGAACTCGCGGCGCCTTATTCAACTCGCATGGCTGGAGCCTCTACGACCGTCGAGACCGATACGGCGAAAGCTTCACCACGCGAACTTCGGCGCTGCGATGTTGCTCTGGCATCGACCAGATTTTACAGCTCCCGCATCAGCGGCCTAATAGATAAGATCCTGAGTGATGACCATGACGCCAGAAGACTATGTCCGTAGCCTCTATCTCACGACGCTCGGCCGTGAAGCCGATCCAGACGGTTTAGCAGCCTGCGTAACGCTGATAGCCGAAACGGGCGACCCAACACTTGTCCTCGAAGGACTGCTTTCCAGTGCGGAGTACGCTTTGCGGTCAACACGACCAGCGTTCGACGAAGCGCTGATTCCAACGTGCGTTGCCCATTTGAATGGGCGTCCGGTGACAATCATCGACGTCGGCGCACAGATGCTCGGAACCGAAGAGCACGCCTATCAGGCATTGTGTCGACCTGACATTCCGCATCATATCATCGGTTTTGAACCACTTTCCGACCGAGTCCACGAGCGCGAAGCAAGCGAGAATGGTGGGGCCCTAACAATGCTGCCCTACGCTATTGGTGATGGGAAAACCCACACATTGTACGTCAACAACGACGACGCGACCTCGTCGATCTATCCCCTTCACTTACCTCTCACTTCGAGGTTTGAGCATCTCCACACCCTGCGAGTCGAGCGCACTCTGTCCGTGGCAACGCGTACGCTCGACGACGTGGTCGATCACGGTCCGATCGACTTTCTCAAGCTTGACATCCAAGGTGCCGAACTTATGGCCCTGCAGGGAGCCGAGCGAATGCTAGCCCGAACGGGCGTGATACATTGCGAGGTGGAGTTCGCTGAGATCTACAAGGGGCAATACTTATTTCCTGAGGTGCAATTATTCCTTAACGCCCGGGGATTCTCACTTATCGACATTCTAGTGCCTCACCGCTATGCCTATGTTACTCAGTCCAATGTAGATAGCCGTGATAGGCTAATCTGGGGTGATGCTGTGTTCTTCCGTGAGACGGAAGATAAAGACACGCTTGCGGTGCAGGCAATGATCGCCGGACTGGTATACAGCAAGGCAAGCTTATCTAGTCATCTTATCGAGCGTGCGCATCAGAAATATTAATATCGATAGAATTATATTTTTAATATGATTAAACCTATCAAAATGATGAAGTTTCTAGCCTGAACTTATAAGCCTTTAGGAGAAGCTATTTCTGGAATAAAATGGTGGGCGTGGGTCGGGACATAACCATGCACTTGTCTTCGTCGGGCGCTGCAGCCGCAGCACCAACTCGATCAGCTCCTCGCGGCTCAACCGCTCAAGATCGCTCCGGCTCATCTCGCGAGGGAACCAGCAAAATCCGGTCCGCACAAGAAGTAGGTAATACTAACCGCGTTGAGTTTGACTCCTTTTGCCTGACGGGTCGGGTTTGAGGTGGTTCGCTGTTTCTCATCGATTGACGGAAGACCTAATGACTCTTCTAATTACGCGACTGGATCTAACGGCTGACGATCGCCGGTGCGTGGCGCAATCGAGCCGAGATGTCGTTCAAGGCCACCGCTGTCTGGTGATTGCGTCTGTGCTAGATGGCGGCACGTGCACGGCTGCGGCGGCGAGCGCCGGGATGCCGCGGCCGACGTTGCGAGCCTGGGTTCACTGGTACAATCTCAAGAGGATCGTGGGTCTCCTAGATCGGCCCCGCCCTATGCGTTTAGGCCTGCGGATCTCGGCGTCCTCAAGGCCGGCGTAGGCCGTAGCGGTCAGTCAGAGCCGTAAGCCGGTGTCTGAGTGCTGGCCAAAACCGCCGCGGCTCCTCTTGAACCGCCCCGACCTCTTCATCGGCTTGAGCCGCCGGGGGCGCCTTCGGCGCGTAGGGATCGGCCCGGCCCTCCCAGGCGATGTGGTTTGTCCAGTCCGGATCGCCGAAGGGGCGCTCGAAGGTCTCCGCCCCGGGCGCACCCCACTTTCGAGTGTAATACTCTAGATTGTGCTTCATAATTTCTTCGTGCCCGATGCGGATCTCCGGGTTATCACGCGTTGTCTTTGAGCGCTCATGCTCGGCAAGCACGTCGGGCGCCGTCACGAAGGCAACACCCGAGAGGACGCAGCGTCGATAGTAGTCGTAATCCTCATAATAGGCCGGGATGATATTTTGGTCGAACCAGCCGACGCGCTCGATCACTGCGGGCGTCAACGTGCAGCAGGCAAAGCCCTGCTGCATTACCTGCCCCGCATAAGGGCTGCCGCCGGTTTCAAGACCCTGCAGAAAGGCGACTGACAAAGGATCGTGCGCCCGCGCAAAATCTACGAAGGCGGAAAAACCGCCCGCGACGAAGTGCAAGTCGTCGTTGACGAGCATCGCGTGGGTGGCGCCGGCCGCCAGGACTTCGTGCACACCCTCGTTCCAGCTGCGCGAGAGCCCACGGTTCTCACAGTGCAGATGAAGTCGCGTTCGAGGCCGCTCGGCCAGTTTAGCGACCCGTGCCGTGAAGTCGGGATCCGATCCGTGATGGTGGATCGACCAAATCACATCAAGGCCCGCAGCATCGACGCTGGCCAGGAGCTTCTCCGGCCAGTGCGCGTAGGTAACGAGGACGAGGCCGATCATGCGTGTATCCCTACAGGCCATTGGGGCTGGTGGGCTCGCCCATCAGATGCCAGGAATGCGATTGGCCTTTACCTCCGTGCTACCCTCGCGGTTGTTGCCCTTCTTTAGGAAGGCGAGGTTATGGTAGAAATGCATGCCGGTCAGACTCGTATCGAACGAGGAGGGCAGATAGGTTGGCTGGTGACGCTCCTCCCAATTGAGCGCGTCGACGAGAGATTTCAAAACGCCCATTGAGGTTTGGGGCGAGTTGAGATCTGAAATTCGGCCGCCGTGGTTCGGCCAATACGAGGTCTGCAGATCCTCAACAATATACCAACCGTCTGACTTTACGTACTGCCACAGCATGTAGAGCGATGCGATGACGTGCTCGTTTTGATGGCTGCCATCATCGATGATGACGTCGAAGCCTTCGGGATAATCACCGAGCATTCGGGCGATCGCGACTGGGTCGGCTTGCGAGCCTTGGTAGACCCGGATCCGCTCGCCCGCATGCGGGGACTTATCGTAGTAGTCGAGTCCGACGATCTGGGCGTTAGGGAAATAGTCCCGCCACATCCGTAGCGAGGCGCCCCCGGCCTCTGGGTCGCCGTAGCCGCCGATCCCGATCTCGAGGAGGCTGATAGGCTGCTGCCGAAGGCTCTCGAGGTGCATAGCATAGGGCCCCGCGTACCAGTGCCCGTTCCATTTGTCGGATCCGTGCTGGGTCGCGAGCTGCGCCAGTTCCTGTGCGGACATTGGTCCTGCTCCATCCATTTGAGCGATTGCGCGCTCAGCGGATCGCATCAACCATGGGCACTCGTGGAGCGTCAAGGAGACGAGGTACAAGCCTCTCAGCCTTCTGAGTACAATCAGGTTGTGCCCTGCGCGGCTCAGATGTCTCAGGTGCCGGCGGCGAGCTGGTGCAGCGTCTCGAAGGCGAAGCCAGCGGGCGCGAAATGGGTCCGGTCTTCGTCGCTGTTGAGGTTCATGGCTGGACCCCCAGGTTCGACACACTGCAGTACGAAGGCCTTGGCTTTGACCTTGGGGTTATCGCGCAAACGGATCCGATCCCTGTCTGGACCGAAAATCAAGCGGCATTGGTGGGCACGACGGTGGCGGTATGACCAAACAAGATGGCGTAGGTGACGGGATCGTAGAAGCGCATCAGATTGCGAACGAAGTCCTGAACGTCGACACCCAACGCCACGGCCCAGATCCGATAGCTGTCGGGCGGGATACGGCCACGGCCCGTCTCTATCTGCGAGATGAAAGTGTAAAACTCGTAATTTAACAGCTTTGCAAGCTGGCGTTGTGAAAGACCTCGCGCCTCACGAAGCGCGCGCAGGTAACATCCGCCTTCGCGGCGCAGCACTTGGGTCTCTTCCGTCGCAAGCTTAGTTTGTTGGGCATACATTGCTCGGTACCAGTTTGCGGCGCCTAACGCTCCACGTGGGCAACATGATACCAATACCATACTTAACGTAGAAAACCATGGCTCGAGCGCGACAAAATCTTGAAATAGCACAGTGCTTTGACCTGCTACCTAAACGAGTTAACCACGGGGTAACCCGCAACCATAAGCTAGTTTCAATTGAGCACGATTGCCGTCTGACCCGGCTCCATCCAAGCGGTACCGACCGCGATGTTCCATCCGGCGGTTTGGGTACGCTGGCTGAGCACCTCGAGGAGCCGGTGAACCTGCAGGCGGTCGAGGCTGAGGTGGATCAACGCCGTTTCCCCCGACTGCATCTGGATCTCGAAGGTCGCCGGAGTGATTGAGATGGCGAGGGCGGTGACGAGCTGCGGCACCGGCAGGGCGGGGAGCACGTCGGCAGGCTCCGCCGCCTCCCCGGTGGTCGCGCCCCCGCCGTACAGGGCGGTCTGGTGCTCCATCAGGATGATGTCGTCGCGCATCTCGGCCGGGGCCTGGACGGCGACGGCGCTAGATTGCTCCAGCAGGTGCGCTAGGCCATTGATGAGCCGCTCCGTCAGCCGCCGCGTCAAGGCAACGTGGACGGCCTGATCCTGTGCGTCGGCGGCGAGGAGTGTCAGCCGGTCGTCGGGCTCGCTGTAAGCGAACCGGAGGCTGCTGGCGACGATGGGAAGGGCAAGGGCCATGAGCGCCTTTGGTTGTCTCTCAGAAAAGATTGCACGCTGATGCGGGCGATCGGCGGATCAGGACTTGCCGACCTTGCTCCAGTCCCAATCGATGGTGCTGTCGTCAGGGAGCATCATCATTGGTTTAACCTCGGCTTTGGCCCGGTCTGCCGCCTCCGCCTCGGCGCGAGCTTGTGCAAGTCTACCGAGGTCGGCAAGATTGCCCATTGAGAGTAGCTGGGCGTAAGCGACGCCGATGACGCCAGCCTGCCGGAGCCGACTGAATGCGGTCTCGTCGAGGGCGCTGAGTGCCCCCTCGTTGATTCGGTGGAGCCCGGAGACGTTTTGGGCGCCATCCACTCCCTGAACGGTGATCGGCCAAGGTTCGATCACGCCCGCATCCGCAAGCAGATGGGCTGCCTTCTCCATCGTCAGAACGCCCTGGGCGATCTGTGAGAGAAAAGCCCAAACCTCGCGCACCTGGGGGCTTAGATCGCCGCCCTCGTCGAAGATCGGCTCGCCCGTACCGTTCGCTGGTAGCAGGTCGCTGTCTTCATCCACGCAAAGCGTGGCGCTGCCTCCTTCCCAACCCAGATGAAAGGGGTGAGCACGTAGAGTTGCTGGGACGTAGGTGCCGATCCACTGACCATCGGGTCCAACGTAGAGATTTTGACCCGTTGCAAGGCCAAGCACGGCGCAAAGCGACCAGTGCCCTTCGTTCCCTACAAAAGCGAGAGGGAGAGCGAGTGCGGCGCGGCTGAGTTCACCCGCTGCGAGGCCAACGAGGTTGCGTTGGGAAGCAAAGGTGTAGCGTGTCGCTTGCGTCCAGCGTTGTTGCCGATGACGCGCGGGGGACAGGACCTGCAGGGTCACGAATAGCTCCGGGTTCGGCGTAGGGCGACCAAGGTGTCAGAGAACGCCGAGTTGACGCCAGAGCGGCAATTTCTCCGCGAGGAAGGTGGCGGCTTCGGTTTCGGCGCGGGCCTGCGTCGCGGCAGGGTCCGCCATTGGCTTGCCATCGACGAGCCAGTTGATTCCCAGCGCTTGCATGCGGCTCAGAAGATCCTGCGTTAGAGCCTCAGCGCTCTCCGCGCGGCCGGCGAGCACGGCACCCAGCATCATGAGATCGACGTTCGTGGTCTGGATGCCAGAGCCTGCGACGGGCGCCGCGAGGAAAGCATAGGTACGACCCTTGAGGACCTTTTCAGCGATCACGCGGTTCAGGCGCTGCGCAGAAGCCGGATCAGGTGCCTCGCCCGCGGGCAGCGGTAGAACCTGCCCGCTGTGCACGAGGAGGCTGACCGACTGCAGGGCAGCGCCGGCACCTGGGCCCTCCCGGAAGGCGGGTAGCGCTGCAAGCTCGCTCAGGGAGGCCGGCCCATCAGCAAGGCGGTCCGCTATAGCTCCGTAGAGGTCGGCGTTGCCGTTGAGCTCGCCCAGCGGGCTCGGGATCTTGAACGTAACCTTGGCTCGCGGCACAGCCAATGCGAAGCGGGCGTCGGACAGCAATGCGTTCTGCTCCGCACCCGTCGTCGCGCTGACGCCACGGCCGTAAAGATCGCGTCGGAACTGCTTGTTAGAGGCGATATCGCGCAGAGTCTCCTTGAAGATCGGATCGGCCTCAGCCTCTAGACGCGCCCGCACGCCCTCGGGCACAGCAAGTTTGTCGATGTTTTCCAGGAGAGTCGCCGAGCCGACAAAGCCGAGCTTGGCCCGCGCAAACATCTCGGCCACATCGGCTACGTGGAAGATAAACCAGTTCGCGTTGAGGTACTCGTGCGCGAGGTAGTTGCGGTCCATCGTCAGAAGGCGCTCGACGCGCTGCGCCAGCGAGGGGTTGGCGGCAAAGTAGCTAGCGCCCTCGTTCATCAGCGCCTGCACGAGATCCAGGCCGGCACCGGTCTGCACGTCGGAACGGCCGGCGATGCGCTTGGCGTTCTCGCGCATGAGCCGCTGGAGCGGGATCACCGGCGCCCAGCCGGGCATGCAGTTGTAGGAGACGTAGAGTAGGCCGCCAGGCTTAAGACGCTTGCGCGCGATCTCTACAATGGCCGCGTGCGCATCCGCTGAAACCCAAGTTAGAATGCCGTGTAGCACGATCAAGTCGAGGTCATGCTGGCCCTCCTGTGCCTCACGAGCCAGGTCCTGGAAACTCGCCTCCCGCAGTGAGACGTTCGTCAGTTCCGCCTCGTCCGCGAGGCCACGGGCATGGGCGACGTGCACCGGACTGAAATCCACCCCTTCGAAGTGGGTGGCGGGATTGGCGGCGGCGTTGATGACGAAGCCGAGCCCCATGCCGATGCCGAGTTCGAGCACGTGCCTCGGCTTCAGGGTCAAACCGGGGTGCTTGCCCACCGAAAGGGCGGCAAAGGCAATGTGAGCCGGTACGGTCTCGCGATAGAAGCCGAGGGCGTAGGGGATGTCGGCGACGTAGCCTTCGGTCCAGGCAGAGCTCATGCACCCTCGCAATGTATTATAAAACAAGAACGGGACGCCGAAGCGCCCCGTCCTTTAGATGCATCGTTCAAAAAGCGCTTTGATTTACGCCTGAAGAACGCTGGTAGCAGCGGTGATCGTTGCACCGGTCAGATCGATGACGCCCGTCAGCTTGACCACCTGATCGACACCATTGGTAAAGGTTGCGTTGTTGCTGTTATCCACAACGCCGTAGGTATCGCCCTGGTAGTTGAAGTACTTGAACACGGCGTTAGTACCACCAGTAGTGGCAGCGGACGCGGCGCTCAGGTAATCGGCGAAAGCAGCGGTGGACGCGAGCGAGATCTTGTCCGTAGCGGCGATCGTCGTATTTGCCGCGAAGGCGTTCACCTTCAGGGCCGTCAGGTTCAGCGAATCGCCGGTCACAGCGCTAGTGCCGGTACCAGTGGTCTTCGTGAAGTCCGTCACCGTCGCGTAGGTGTTACCGTTGGCGTTCGCCGTGAAGCTGAACGCATCGGCACCGCCACCGCCGGTGAGGGTCGACAGACCCGCTGCAGCCTTGATCGCGTCGGCAGCGGAACCACCGATGACCGTCGAGCCGCTGGCCAGCGTAAGGCCAGTCGTGTCGATCGCCTTGGTCGCAGCCGAAGCATTAACCGAAGCAAGGAGAGTGGTGTCCGTCGCACCGCCACCGCCAAACGACGAGATAGTGAGAGCCTCACCGCCCGTGATGACGAGCGCCTTGAGAGCACCGTCAGCGATCTTCACAGTGTTGGTACCGGTGGTGCCAGTGCCAAGGCTGTTGACCGTAACAGTCTCAACTCCAGCAAACGACGTCGTGTTGCCGGCGGTCGCAAGACCAGCGGTTGTCGTGTTGCCCAGGTTGAGAGTGGCCGTGTCGCTGGTGCCGGTAGCATCCGCCAACGTGTAGGTGACGTCCTGTCCACCAACCGCGTTGTAGGTCAGCGCCGTGCCAGCCTTCAGAGCGTTGAAGGTCGTTGCAGCGGCGAGTGTGCCGTCAACTTCCACAGCGGTGAAGTTCGCACCGGAGAACGTGCCCTGCGCGCCAGCGCCAGCGCCCAGGATCTCAAAGCCAGTGATCTTGGTGCTTGCCGTGTCGATACCAGTCGCATTCCCGGTCACAACCAACACATCGCTCGCACCAGCGCCACCGCTGATCGTTCCAGTCGTCGGCGTCGCACCGATGGACACCTTATCAACGCCCGAACCACCAAGGTACGTTTCCGTAACGGAAACTGTGACGTTGTTCGTACCCGTCGAGCTCGACGCGTCGATCGTGGTCAGGTTGGTAGCACCGCTGAGATCAGCAGTGAAGGTGCCGGTCTGGGTCACACCCACCTTCGTGAGGGCAGAGTAGTTAGAACCCGTCGCGTCAAGCGTCAGCGTGCCAGTACCCGAAACGTTGAGGGCAGTGGCAGTCGCTGCAGCGATCGCAACAGCGGAAGCTGCGCCGCTCGCAGCGATGCTCACGGTGCCGGCAGTGGCGTCGGTGATCACGAGACCGGTCGCGTCGTTGCTGACGGTCAGGTTCAGAGCGTGAGCAGCGGTCGTATCCGTGATCGTGACGTCGGACGCGGCAACCCCGTTGGAGATGCTGACGTTGGTGATGCCGTTGCCGGTCAGGGTCGCAGCGCCAGTGTTGCCCGAGAGCGAGATCGTGCCGAGCTTGGTCCCGATATCGCCTGCGGTCGCGCCCGAGTTATCCGTCACCGCAACGGTCGTACCGCCCGTGACAGCAACAGTGGTGTACGAGTTCGCGTTGGCAGCGCCTGCACCGGCGTTACCGACGGCCACGGCGCCAGCACCAGCGGTGATCGACGCGTTGTTGCCGCCACCAATGACCGTCACGGCCGCGGCGGCGCTATCGCTGATGGTCACCGAAGTCGAAGTCGCTGCGGTCGCCTGAACAACGCCGGCAGCAGCAATGTTGAGCTGCGTCACGCCTGCGGTGTTGGCGGTCGAAGTGTCGACGGTGACAGCCTCGCCAGAAGCGATGACGATCTTCTCGACGTTCGAGACCTGAACGCCGGCCACGGCGAACGGGTTGAGCGTGCCGCCGGTGCCGAGATCGTTGATGCTCAGCGTATCGTTGCCAGCGCCACCATCGATACGATCGCCTGCGGTGAAGGTAGCGCCGGTACCAGGGGTACCGCCGGTGCCGCCAGCCGCCGTGCCGTTGATGACATCGTTGCCGGTCGAGCCGGTGATGGTGTCAACGTTGTTCGTCAGGTTGATGATCGTGGAAACCGGGGTGATCGAGAGCGAACCGGTGTAGGTTCCGTTGCCCTGAGCAGCCTGGAGCTGGAAGTTGTTGACCGCCGAGTCCGAGATGCTGATGGCTTCCTGGGACTGCGAGACCGCGTAGAGCACGGCGCCACGGGTGGTGTAGCCGGCAGCGCCGGACACGTAGCCATCGACCTCTGCGTTTGTCGCAGTACGGCCGAGGATGGTGCTGTACAGGGCCTGGACGTAAGCGGCGTCGACGGCCGTGCCGGTACCAAAGCGGTTGGTGAATTCCTGCGACTGCGCGAACATGTTCGACAGGTTCTGGTAGGTCGCAGCAGACGGACCGAACGCACGAACGAAGTTCTCGGCGTTCTGGAGACCAGCCTGATCCGGCACGCGGCCGAAGGCAGCCTGGTAGAAGCGGATCACCGGGTCGGCGATCTGGTCGGCTTCACGGGAGTTCGAGATCGTCGAGAAGATCTGGGCGTCGGACAGAGCGCCGGACTGCGAGACCGAGAAGTAGGAGTTCTCGTCGCTGGCCGAAGCGGCGCGACCCAGGCTATTCTGGAAGGCCGTTTGAATTTGTGCGCGTGTAAGAGCCATTTAGGCGCCTCCTAAAGGGAAGCCGTTCGGTCAGTGAGACCGGTCCGGCGCATGACCGAAGCGGGCGCTTCGTCCAAATGCGGCCCGAGCTGTAGTGCGGTTTCAATACCCCGGCAAGCGATTTCTGATACGTCTGCGAGACGAATGGCTGATATTTGTCTACGGGCTCTGCCACCCGTGATATAGTTGCAACAAACGTGCGGCGCACAGAGTGCGTGCTTCCATCGTTATTTTTGCTTTAACAAATATTTGGCGCAAACGCGTCCAGGTGCGCTGGCGTAGGGCGGAGTTCAACAGCGCATCGGCTCAGCCCTCGACTACATCACGCCTGAGCAGGTCGAACCGAAGACGAGCCGACTCACCTGTCCACAAAATTCTGGAAGGTGCGATGCAAGATTAGGCGAAAAATACGGACTGATTTAGGCTTGTCTTGTCAGGACAAATTCAAAAATTCTAGTATCTAGCTTAAGCGCCCCGGCTCAAATGTCACTACAAAATCGTTGACGCAGCCGTACTTCATCAAGTTGTCGTGCAGAATTTGGCTGATGTCCTTGAGGCCAAATCGCTCGAGCGCACCGCCCTCACGCACCACGAATGTTTCGGGAAATGTGTGTAGGATCCAGATCAGCACCTCAAGAGGCTGCTCTCGGGAATGATGCAGTAGGCACCACGTGTTGAATTCGAAGTGTACCAGGGCGTTGCTGCGCCAGATCAGGTCGGTCGCGCTCTTCAGGATGGTAGGCTCAAAACCCTCGCAGTCGATCTTGATGAAGTCCGGAAGCCGCTCCCCGCTGCGCGTGAGGAGTGTCTCGGGAGTAATCATCGTCACCGAGGGATGATCCGGGTCATGTGTCATGTGACCGTAGGCCGAGACCTCGTTAAAGAAAGCTCGACCGTTGTGGCCGCCGATCGCGACGTGGTGCGGCGTTGCATTGCTAATTCCGTTCTGCGCGAGGTTTTGGCAGAGCAGCGCGTGGACAGGCCGGTTCGCTTCAACCGCTTCGACGCTACCGTTGGGGCAGAGACCGGACATCATGAGAGTGGTGATACCAATATTGGCGCCGAAATCCCAGCAGACGTAGTCGTGCTTGAGATGGCGGGCGCAGAATCCCTGGAAATCCGGCTCGAAAGGATCTGTTATACTTGCGAAATAGGCATCATCCTTCGACAGCCCCGTAATCTGGTGGGCCGTGCCGTTCAGCGTGACCGACTTGGTGGGTGCCGTCATCTCGACCTTGAGCTTGGCTGGAGCATAGTCCTAACACACTGAGAGCACGAAACTGTTAACGATGCCACAGAGTCATAAGGGGCGCACATTCCTTCCGCCTGGCTTCGCCGACGCTGTCTGACTCGTCCGATGTCCCGCTCAATCGGAGCGATCCGCGACGTGCGGGTTACCGCGCTTTCCCTCCGCCCACAATGTTATGCCACCACCTGAAGTGTGTGTGGCCGGTTCGCGATCACGCCGCAAAGAGGTAGTCCTGCATCCAACGCGCTCGATCAGGTACTTCGCCGGGTATTGGGACAGAGACGGCCGCCGCTGCAGCCACGAGAACGGGCGCGACGGCAGTGTCGGATGCGTGAACAACCGCCTGCGCAATTTCAGTCTCCGGCAGTAGAGCCCGGACCAGCGGGCGCGCTCGGATCGCGTCCCGCAAGGTCGCCCCCTGCAGGGGACGCGTGAGGCGCCACAGGCGGCTTTCGACTAGTATGCCGTGCGCCGTACGAAAGCGGTCACGGTCGAGCGATAGCCAGCCGATCTTGTCATCGCGAAACGCAATCTGACGCGCCTGGCGCTCGACTCGCGCTTCAAGCATAGCAATTCGCCCATCCCGAACCGCGGTCTCGCCCTCCAGGATCCGCGCCCAGGTCTCGCTGCGCCCGAGCGCCTCGCTCAGTTCGTCGACCCGGGCCTGAAGCCTCTCGGCTTGAGCAGTGGCCTCTTTGAGGAGGCCCTGATGGTGGGCGATCGTCTCCCGTTCACGCAAGGCGCCCGCCTCAACGAGGCCAGCCAAGCGTTCGATCTCGGCTTGCTGGGTCCGCGCGCGGTCGGCGGCCTCCTCGATTAGGCCGAGATGGTGGGCTAGCGCTTCCTCTTTTTCGGCAAGCTGCGCGGTGAGAGCCTCGATCCGACCTGCTTGGCCGTCGAGCGCCGTCTGCCGGCTGGTGCGGTCCGCGTCGATCTCCGCAATGATCTTAAGGTGGTGAGCGACGTTGTCTGCCCAGCGCTTCTCGGCGCGTTCATCGGCGCGCACTTCGCTGGCCCGCATGAAGCGGTCGAAGTGGTTAGGCGGTACCGCGAAGTGGTGCGCGAGCTCGGCGTGTTCATCGGCGAGGTAGAAACGATTGAGCCCGTCGGCGTAGACGAAGCGGTAGCCGCGCTCGGTCAGGAGCGGCTCCCAATGCACATAGTAGGGCTCGGGCGAGTTCGGGTGCGTGGCCTCGATAACAACAATCCAGGGGCGTACCGCTTCGAAACGGGTGCCGCGCAGGACGAGCTCTTCGGCGCCCTCAACATCGATTTTGAGAAAGTGCACCGTCGTGATGCCGTATGCGGCGCAGGCCGCGTCCAGCGTCGTCATCGGTACGGTATGGGGTATCCGTGCCTCGGAGGTGGCCGCGCTCACCGCTTCGACGATCGTCGAGAGGCCGGTGCCGTCCGCTTCGTAGAAAGTTACGGAACCCGGCTGGTCGCCGACCGCGCAGCGCAAGTTCACGTCGCGCGAGCGGGCCGTCTCGAGGCGGGCGTGGTAGTGCTCGGACGGCTCGAAATTAAGCCCTCGCCAGCCGCGGTCGTAGAAGTGCTTAGTAACTGAGTCCTCGTCCGGATCCTGTGCCCCGACGTCGATATAAAACCCGGTCTCGACGGCGCCGAGGGCGCGGGCGAGCATCACGTCCTCGTAATTCTGGGCGTAAGAGATGAACACCATCGGGCGCAGGTCCTTAGCGGCGATTGGAGCTGGCGCAGGTACGCTCAGGGCTGGTGCGGGACCGCGCACACGACGTCCATCAACTGATGCGCACTCTCGGCCCAGGTGAGCGGCCGGATGCCACTCTCGTCCGGCGTCTCGCCTCGGGCGTGGGCCGAAAGCCAAGCCTCAATGGCGTCCGCGAGACTGCGCCCGTCGAAACCGCTGAAATAGGTAGCGTGCGCGCCGCCGATCTCGCGGAAGACAGGCAGGTCGCGCGCCAGGATTGGTAGGCCGGCATGGGCCGCCTCGACGAGGGGCAGGCCGAAACCCTCGCCTTCCGAGGGTAGGAGCGCGGCCGAGCCGGCACGGTAGACCTGGGCTAGGACTGCGTCGTCGACGGCCTCGAACCAGCGCAAGCGTCGACCAAGCTCTCGATGGCTTGTGATCCGCTCGATCAGCGGGTCGACGAGCCAGCCGCGCTTGCCCACAATCGCAAACACGGCCGGGTTCCCCCGAGCCCACAGGATCTCGGCGGCATCGAGGAGCTGGGCGTGGCCCTTGCGCGGCTCGATGGTGCCGACCGTCACGAAGACGGGTGTGTCCGGCTCGAACAGAGCGGGCATCCCGCTGGCGAGCTTCGGATCGACGTCCGCCGCTGGCTGCGCCGCGTCAAGGTCAGCGCCGAGATGGAAGGCGCCGAGGTGCGGAGTACGTCCTTTCAAGAAGCGACGCTCGACCAGGACCTGGGCAAGATCGTCGGCGACGGCCTGCGAGATGCAGGCAATCCCGTCCGAGATTTCGGCGAGACCGTGTAGCCACTGGGTATAGACGCCGTGCATGCCCATCCCGAACCAGTCCGGGCGATGCAGAGGCAGCGTGTCGTAGAGGACGTGGATGATACGCACGCCACGCAGGTGTTGACGCCTTAATACGGCGAAAGCCTCTGCCGAGATGGAAGCATCGAAGTCGAGGCCGAGGAACGTGTCGCTTGGCTGGAAGTCGAGAAGCGTGTCGGAGACCGGTGCGGGACGGCCGAGGAAGCGCGCCGTAAAGGCGTGGGCATAGCGATACGTGGCCTGCTCGCGCCGGACCGCCACGACTTCGAACCCCGCGGGCTCCTGGATGAGGGCGCCGAAGATATTGCGCACGACGCGTTGAATGCCCGAGCGTGCGTCGCGCTGAGCAAGTTCCGTAACGTCGACGAGAAGGCGCTGACGGGACCGCGCCGGTGCGTGGTTGTCGGCGAGCGCCCGGGCGATCGCATCGCGCTCGGGGCCCGACAAGGGGTGTGCCTGCACCAGGGCGGTGAGCCGCGCCAGGGGATCGACGGCCTGCAGGAGCGGGTGGTCGACGATGCGCGCGAGCGCGGCCGGCAGGCTCGCGCAGCGCTCCGGATCCGGCGCGCGGGTTCGCGTGCGTGCCCAGCTGGACCACGTCAATTGCCAGACGTCGGGAGCGTCGGAAGCGATCCGAGACGGCTCAGAGCGCAGCCGAGCGATAAGGTGAGGATGAGGATCCGCACTGTCCTTTACAGGGATCGTCGCTGGGTCGTCCCGCCCCACGCGCGCCTGCGCCTCTCCGCTGTCCTGCCCGGACACCGTGCCAGTTTCAGTCCCCGTCAGGTCGACGAGAAGGCAAGGACCGGCTGCGTCGAGAGCCGCCGCGAGCACCGGAAGCTCGTTTGGGCAGCGGGACAATGGCCCCGGCACGTGCGCGTCAAGCTCACTCACGAGCGGCAGGAGGTAGTGGCCCGGCGTCAGACCGGTGATTGAAGGTGGGACTGGGGCGGGAACAGGTGGGTGTGCGCGCCGCTCGTGCGCCTGTACGAAGGCTTGGCAGGCCCGCTCCGCACTGATGCTCCAGGAGAAGTGCGCCTGCTGTACGCCTGCGTGGTCGATTGCACCGGCGCGGAAATCAGTGTCCGTGAGAACACGCTCGAGCCGATCGGCGATGTCGGTGACGCTGAGCGGGTCGAAGGTCAGATCGGCACGGCCGATCACCTCCGGAATGCTCGTGGTGTTCGAACCCAGCACCGGGCAGCCGCAGCGCATCGCCTCGAGGAGGGGCAGCCCGAACCCTTCGTTAAGCGAGGGCATCACGGTAACCTGAGCCAAGCTATAGAGAACGGCCAGGTCCAGGTCGGGCACGAAGCCGGGAAGCACGAGCGCTTCCGGTGGCAGGCCCTGATCGGCGGCCAGCCGCGTCAGGCTCGTGGTCTGCGCATCTGTAACCTTCGTAGCGAGCACGATTTGATGATGTGTGCGCACATCGGCCGGCAGACGAGCGAACGCCTCGATTAGTCGGGCGACGTTCTTGCGTGGTTCCGGGATCCCGACATGGAAGATGAAGGGCTTTGTGATGCCGTAGCGGGCCAGCAGGGCGCGGGCAGACTCTGCCGCCAGCGCGCGGGGTGCGAAGATCGGGTCGACGTCGGAGCCGATCGCGACGACGCGCTCAGGCCCCATGCGTAGCCGCCGCCGACCAGCTCGTGCGCTGTGCTCAGAGATCGCCAGCACGCTCTCGACGCGCGTCAGGGCTTGTAGACGGCGCTTGAACCAGTTGGCGATTTCAGGTGTCGGCAGGAAGAGATCCGGTTCCTCGAACGGGATCAGATCAAAGAGCGTCGCCGCGAACGGGGTCGCGTGATTGGGTGCGACCTCGAAGACCGTCTCGTCCCCCCAGCCATCGAAGGGGCTGGCCACGTGCACGACGTCGACAGCGAGCGCCTCAACGAAGCCGCTGTAGAGCGCTTCGGCGGCGCGCGCCCGGGGCGCCGCGTCGGGATCGCGGCCTTGGATCGGGCCAAGACCGTGTAGCACGTGAATCTGCTCGCGTTCGACCCGCTCGCGAGCCCAGGCAAGGGCGGGACGCAAGGTCTCGGGCATCGCGTCCGAAAACAGGATGTGCCACTCAACGTCGTCGCGCCGCAGCAGAGCGTCAGCGAGCCCGCGCGAATAGTTCCCA
Organism: Methylobacterium sp. E-016; assembly: GCF_022829745.1. Lineage (NCBI taxonomy): Bacteria > Pseudomonadati > Pseudomonadota > Alphaproteobacteria > Hyphomicrobiales > Methylobacteriaceae > Methylobacterium > Methylobacterium sp. E-016. Next base: position 750 of record NZ_JAKSYF010000021.1, on the reverse strand, counting down.
ATACCGCGATGACGGGAGCTCGACTGCAGCGTCTGCAGGTCGAGGAGGATTTTTAGCATGGTCGTTGCACGTGCTCCCCACTACGGTCCCGCCCTACGGGCGGGGCGGGCACGTCCGGCATGTGCACCAGCTTGACCGCTGAAGGCAACCGCCAACGTGTACAGCTCCGGCGCCTTGAACCCAATCCGCGTCCAGGGAGAGTTCGCTGTCGAATGAAAACGTCGCTCGAGCCTTTCACACCGACTGCCGGGTTGGCGTACTGAGACCGTACTGAGACGCGACGGCCTATGGGTCGGACGCTATGTCGGTCAGAGGGTCAGAGGCAGATCTAGAGCGATCCCGACGATGGTGATCTCGACGTCGTGGCCGATGCTCCAGGTGCGCACGGTGAAATCCGGGTTGCCAAAATGGCTCGCGTCCATGTCCACGATCACGAATGACCGCTCACTCACGAAGGTTTGAATTTGACTCGTCGTATCCAGGAAGTGGGAAATGACCTGACGTCCCTGCTCGTCCAGGAATTGCGGTGCGATCACCGGGGCCGCATGCGTCAGGGCCGCGGTATCCAGCGTGGTGCCACCCGCCAACTTGGTCGCGGTGACGTCTGCGGGTACGATCTTGATCGCGGTATCGGTGCTCTGGTCGGTCGCCTTTGTATCGGTGTGGGACGAGGCTGCGTCCTTCGAACCCGTGCTGGTCGCCGTGTCGGTCAGGGCAGTCTTCTCACCCAAGCCCACCTTAGTGACGTCC
>NZ_JAKSYF010000013.1:0-21210 GCF_022829745.1 Methylobacterium sp. E-016 | reverse complement strand
GGCCGTGAACGTCGCCCCGCCGGACTCCGCCAAGACCTTCGTGATCGCCGCCGTCAGCGACGTCTTGCCGTGGTCAACGTGACCGATCGTGCCGATGTTGCAGTGCGGCTTCGTGCGGGCAAACTTCTCTTTGGCCATGGTTCCCGTTCCTGCGGCAGGGCCCGCGCACGGGCGCACCCGATCTCGACTCTCGCCCGGCTCGCGGGGGAGCCCCGGCGAAAGGCGCGGTCGGATTAGAGGCTCGCCGTCCTTTGATCAAGGGCCGGCGCCCCGGCCGCGCCCGCCGCCGGCCCGACGGGGCAGGCCGGCGGCGATTCGGTCGGGCAAGGTCGTCCGTGGCGCCACCGCTGCATTTGGGTCGCACTGTGGCATGGCGGGCATAGTTGCCCGGGCACGCTTACGCTTAAGTGGGGCCAGAGCCATTCGGGACAGTCTTCAGGTACCCCTCACATGACGAAGAAGCTTCTCCTCGCCTCGACCGTGCTGGCCGGCATGACCGCCGTCGCCTCCGCCGCCGACCTGCCGCGCCGCGAGCCCCCGCCGGTCTTCACCCCGATCCCGGTGTTCACCTGGACCGGCTTCTACGCCGGCCTCGAGTCGACCTACACCTTCACCGACCGCCAGCGGATCACCACCACCGGCATCTCGCCCGTGAACGTCGCCAACGTGCAGGCCCTGCGTCGTCCGCCGCTGGCCACCACCGAGACCGACGGCATCGGCAAGATCGGCGGCACCGCGGGCTACAACTATCAGTTCACCCCGGGCTCCGGCTTCGTCCTCGGCGGCGCCGTCAGCGTCGACTGGACCGACATCCACAAGGGCCGCTTCAGCCTCGACGCTCCGAACGCCGGCGGCGTCCTGCCCAACCCGAACTACTTCCGCCAGAGCCTGGAATATCTCGGCACCGTCACCGGCCGCGTCGGCTACGCCTTCGACCGGTTCATGGTCTACGGGACCGGCGGCTTCGCCTTCGGCGAGGTTCAGTACGATGCCAACTTTTACACCCCCGGCGGCGCCCTCGCCTTCGCCGGCCGCACCAACAACCTCGAGACCGGTTACGCCTACGGCGGCGGCGTCGAGTACGCGATCCCGACCGACAGCTTCCTGAACACCTTCGCCTTCGCGAAGTATCTCGGCCTGAAGTACGACGCCGTGACGATCAAGGCCGAGTACCTCCACTACGACCTCGGCAGCCGCAACGTCATCGTCGGCTCGTTCAACGGTGTCGGCCCGGGCGCCGGCTACATCTCGCGCTTCCGCACCGAGGGCAGCATCATCCGCGCTGGCTTCAACTACAAGTTTGGCGGCCTCTAAGGTCTTCGCCGGAGGGTGATCCCTCCGGCCCCTTGGAATGCTGCGATGAAGCCCCGGGCGCATGCGTCCGGGGCTTTTTTCGTGTCGGCGGCGGCCGCTTTCGTCGATGGTCGCCTACCTCACGCCGCAGGCCCCGGTTCGCTGCGGGCAGGCTTGAACAGGCCGCTCGCGGTGGCGACCAGATCGCCGCCCTCCCCGCGGATCTCCGCCTCGCAGAACAGAACCGAGCGCCCGCCGCGCACCACGAACCCTTCGGCGAGCAGCACGCCGCGGCCGGGGGCGAGGAAGCGGGTCTGCATGTCGAGGGTGAGCACCGGCCGCCCGGCGGCGAGCCGCGCCGCCGTCCCCATGGCGATGTCGAGCAGCGTGCAGATCACCCCGCCATGGGCGATGCCGAGGTTGTTGCCGTGGTCGTCGCGCAGCCTCAGCCGCAGCCGGGTGCGTCCCTCGGCATAGCCGAGCGCCTCGACGCCGCAGAGCCGCGCGAACGGGATGTCGGCCCCGAAGATCGTATCCTGCTCGCGCATCGGCTGCTCCAGCCCTCGCCCGTTTCGAAGGTCCGGTATGCGGACGCTCGCGCGCCCTGACAATTCCGCCCGGCTTCGTCGCTCCGGCCGCGACCCGGTCGTTGACAGACCGGTATGGCCGGACGGACGATGCGGCCAACGGGATCCGCCAAGGATCCGCCTTCAGGGATGGACGCATGCGCCCGGCTCCGGCACCCGCCGCGCCCCGGATCTGCGAGGGCAGAACCGATACCGGCAGGACGCGCCGATGACCGAGCCGCGCTGGCGCCGCCGGCCCGAGGGTTCGACCTGGGGCGATTACGGCCCTGAGGACCAGCTCGGCCGCGTCAACGGGCTCGATGCGGCCAAGGTGCTGCAGGGCGTCGCGGAGGTCCGCGTGGGCCGGACCTTCTGCCTCAGCCTGCCCCTCGACCTGCCCGGCGGCAACGTCCTGAACCAGCGCCGCCACCCGCCGCGCCTCAGCCCGACGGTCCGGGCCAACGGCCGGCCTGTGACCAACTTCCGGGTCTGCGAGGAGGTCGACGGCGCCACCGACGTGATCTGCGACGACCGGGTGATGCTCTATCTGCAATACTCGACGCAGTGGGACAGCCTCGCCCATGTCGGCGGCCTGTTCGACGCCGACGGGGACGGAACGCCGAAACCCGTCTACTACAACGGTTTCCGCGGCGGCCTCGACGTGACGGGTCCGAGCGAGGCGGCCGAGGTCGAGGCCCCGTCGCGCGCGCACCGCCTCGGCATCGAGCGCTTGGCCGAGCACGGCATGCAGGGCCGTGGCGTGATGGTCGACCTGCGGGCGCATCACGGCGACGCCCGCACGCTCGTCGGCTACGACGCCCTGATGCGGATCCTGGAAGCCGACGGGGTCGCGGTCGAGCCCGGCGACATGGTCTGCCTGCATACCGGCTTCGCCGACCGGCTCCTCGCCTGGGCCGGGCATCCGGACCCGCAGGAGGTCCACCGAATCAGCGCCGTCCTCGATGGCCGCGACGCGAGGCTGCTCGCCTGGATCACCGACAGCGGGCTCTCCGCGCTCGCCGCCGACAACTACGCGGTCGAGGCCTATCCGGCGCGGCCGGGCGGGGCGTGCTGCGCGATCCTGCCGCTGCACGAGCACTGCCTGTTCAAGCTCGGGCTGCCGCTGGGCGAGCTCTGGCACCTGACCCCGTTGGCGGCCTGGCTCAAGGCGAACGGGCGCCATCGCTTCCTGCTCACCGCGCCGCCCCTGCGGCTTCCCGGCGCCGTCGGCTCGCCGGCGACGCCGATCGCCACCGTCTGACCGGAGGAGGACATCATGGCCGAGATCGCCGTCGTCGGGGCCGGGCTGATGGGTCACGGCATCGCCCTGGTCCTGGCGCTCGGCGGCCATGCCGTCCGCCTCACGGACAGCCGCGCCGAGACCCTTGATGCGGTGCCCGCCCTGATGGCCTCCGCGCTCGCGACCTTGGCGGAAGCCGGCGCCGCGTCGGACGGGTGGACCGCCGACCGCCTCGCCGCGGCCGTGCGGCTTTCGCCGGACCTCGCGGCCACGGTCGACGGGGCGAGCCTCGTCGTCGAGGCGATCACCGAGGACCCGGAGGCGAAGCGCACGCTGTTCTCCGAGCTCGACGGGCTCTGCGCCGCCGACGCGGTGATCGCCAGCAACACCAGCTACCTCGACGTCTTCCCGCTGATCCCGGTCGGGCGGCAGCCGCGCGCCCTCGTCGCGCACTGGTACACGCCCCCCTACATCATCGATCTCGTCGACGTGGTGCCGGGTCCCGAGACGCGGCCGGAGGTGGTGGCCGAGATTCGCGACCTCGTCGTCGGGCTCGGCCAGGTGCCGATCGTCCTCAAGCGCTTCGTGCCGGGCTACGTCGCCAACCGCATCCAGTCGGCGATCACCGCCGAGGTGCACCACCTCCTCGACGAAGGCTACGCCACCCCGCGCGAGATCGACGACGCCATCGTGCACGGGCTCTCGCTGCGCATCCCGATTCTCGGCCACCTTGCCAAGGCGGACTTCACCGGTCTCGACCTGCAGCGCCGGGCGCTCGCCAACGCGAGCTACGCCCCGCCCCCGCCGCGCACCCGGTCGGGCAGCCTCGACGCCCTCTGCGCCGAGGGCCGGACCGGGGTGATGGCCGGGCGCGGCTACTTCGACTGGGGCGGCCGCGACCCGGCGGAGCTGTTCCGCGAGCGCGACCGCAAGCTGCTCGCCCTCAAGGCGGCGATGCGCGGCATCGGCCGGATGGAGGGCACGTGAGCGTCCGCCGCCGACCTCCGATCGCAGACGGGAGCACACCATGATCGGCGCCGACCTTCGCGGAAAAGCCGTCCTCGTCACCGGGGCGTCCTCCGGCATCGGCCTGGCCGCCGCCACGCTGTTCGCGCGCAACGGGGCCGCAGTCGCCCTGAACCACCTCGCGGACGACCCACGCGGCCCGGAGGCCGCCGGGCGTCTGCGCGCGGACGGTCTCTTCGTCACGGCGGTCGCCGGCGACGTCTCCCGCGCAGGCGAGGCGGAGGCGATGGTGGCCGAGGCGATCGCGACGCTCGGCGGCCTCGACGTGCTGATCAACAATGCCGGCACCTCGGGCACGCAGGCGCCGATCGCCTTCGAGGACCTCGACGCGATGACCGAGGATTTCTGGGATTCGATCCTGTCGACCAACCTCGTCGGCCCCTATCGCTGCGCGCGGGCCGCCGCCCCCGCCCTGCGGGCGCGCCGCGGCGCCATCGTCAACACCGCCTCGGTCGCCGGCCTCGGGCGGCGCGGCTCCAGCATCGCCTACTCGGCGAGCAAGGCCGGGCTCGTGAACCTGACGCGCTCGCTCGCCCGGGCGCTCGCCCCCGAGATCCGCGTCAACGCGGTCGCGCCGGGCCTCGTGGCCACGCCCTGGACCGCGAACTGGCCCGAGGCGCGCAAGGCGGCGACCGTCGCCAACACCCTGATGGCGCGCCTGGCCGAGCCCGAGGACATCGCCGAGGCGATGTTCTTCCTCGCCGCCGGCGGGGCCTACATCACCGGCGAGACGCTGGTGGTCGACGGCGGGATGATCTGAGGAGACGGCGATGTCGCAGAAGACCGTGATCACCTGCGCCCTGACGGGCTCGTTCGACACGCCGTCGAAGAACCCGGCGGTGCCGGTCAGCCCGGTGGCCATCGCCCGCTCGGCGCTCGAGGCGGCCGAGGCCGGCGCCGCGGTGGTGCACATCCACGTCCGCCACCCCGAGACCGCGGCGCCGAGCATGGAGCTCGCGCATTACCGCGAGGTGGTGGAGCGCATCCGCGAGCGCAACGCCAACGTGATCCTCAACCTGACCACGGGCGCCGGCGGACGCTTCGTGCCGGGCGCGTCCGATCCGGCCGCGGCGGGGCTTGGTACCCTCTTCGAGACCCCGGCGGTGCGCACCCGCCACGTGAGCGCGCTCAGGCCGGAGCTCTGCACCCTCGACGTCGCGACGATGAACTTCGGCGAGAACCTGTTCCTCAACACCCCGGCGCACCTGCGCGCCATGGCCGAGGCGATCCGCGCCGCCGGCGTGCGGCCGGAGATCGAGGTGTTCGACCTCGGCCACATCGCGCTCGCCCGCCACCTCATCGCCGAGGGGCATCTCGCCGCCCCGCCGCTGTTCCAGATCTGCCTGGGCATCCCGTGGGGGGCGCCGGCCGACCCCGAGACCCTGGTGCAGATGCGCGCGCGGCTGCCGGCCGACGCGGTCTGGTCGGCCTTCGGCATCGGCCGGGCCGAGTTCCCGATGGTGGCGCTCGCCGCCAGCATGGGCGGCAACGTCCGGGTCGGCCTGGAGGACAACCTCTACCTCGCCCGCGGACGCCTGGCGCCGAGCAACGCCGCGCTCGTCGAGAAGGCGGTGACGCTGCTGTCGCTCATCGACTGCGCACCGGCGAGCCCGGCCGAGGCGCGCGCGATCTTCGGGCTCGCCGCGCGCGGTTGAGCCGGCCGGCCGGATCCGGCACACCGCCTGTCTTCCCGATACGGGCGGGATCGGCCCCGCCAAGGACCAGCACACCATGCGTGAAGCCGTCATCGTCTCGACCGCGCGGACCCCGATCGGCAAGGCCTATCGCGGCGCCTTCAACGACACCCAGGCGCAGGCGCTCGGCGGCCACGCGATCGCCCACGCGCTCTCCCGCGCCGGCATCGCGCCGGAGGAAGCCGGCACGCTGATCGGCGACGTGATCCTCGGGGCCGCCCTGCAGCAGGGCTCCACCGGCACCAACATCGCGCGGCAATCCGCCCTGCGGGCCGGGCTCCCGGCTTCGGTGGCGGGGATGAGCGTCGACCGGCAATGCGCCTCGGGGTTGATGGCGATCGCCACCGCGGCGAAGCAGATCGTCGTCGACGGCATGCAGGCCGCGATCGGCGGCGGCCTCGAATCGATCTCGCTCGTCCAGAACGAGCACCTGAACCGCTTCCGCGCCGAGGATGCGGCGCTCACCGCGATGGCCCCGCACGTCTACATGTCGATGCTGGAGACCGCCGAGATCGTCGCCGCCCGCTACGGCATCGATCGGGAGGCGCAGGACCGCTACGCGCTGCAGTCGCAGCACCGCACCGCCGAGGCCCAGGCCAACCGGCGCTTCGCCGACGAGATCGTGCCGCTGGCGACCGAGATGGCGGTCGTCGACAAGGCGACCGGTGCCGTGACGAAGCGCGCGGTGACGCTCTCGCAGGACGAGGGCAACCGGCCGCAGACCCGGCTCGAGGACCTTTCCGCCCTGAAGCCGGTGTTCCGCAACGGGCCGGCCGTCGCCGAGGGCGCGTTCATCACCGCCGGCAACGCGAGCCAGCTCTCGGACGGCGCCTCGGCCTGCGTGCTGATGGAGGCGCGGGAGGCCGAGCGGCGCGGGCTGCAGCCGCTCGGCGCCTATCGCGGCATGGCGGTGGCCGGGTGCGCGCCCGACGAGATGGGCATCGGCCCGGTCTTCGCCGTGCCCAAGCTTCTGGAGCAGCACGGGCTCACCGTCGGCGACATCGACCTGTGGGAGCTGAACGAGGCCTTCGCGGTCCAGGTCCTGTATTGCCGCGACCGCCTCGGCATTCCCGACGAGCGCCTCAACGTCGACGGCGGCGCGATCGCGATCGGCCATCCCTACGGCATGTCCGGCGCGCGCATGACCGGGCACCTGCTGATCGAGGGGCGCCGCCGGGGCGCCAAGTACGGCGTGGTCACGATGTGCGTGGGCGGCGGCATGGGCGCGGCCGGCCTGTTCGAGATCTACTGAACGCGCGACATCGGTTGCGCGCAACCTAGTTTCGTGGGATGAAGGGTCATCGATCGCCCGCGAGCGGGTGCGTGATTCCCAACGCCGACAGGAGACGACGATGCAGGCTCTCTACACCGCCCACGCCCACGCCACCGGCGGCCGCGAAGGATCCGCCGCGACCGACGACAGCCGTCTCGGCGTCGGCCTCTCGACCCCGAAGGAACTCGGCGGCAACGGCGGCCCGGGCAGCAACCCCGAGCAGCTCTTCGCCGCCGGCTACGCCGCCTGCTTCCTCGGCGCGATCAAGTTCGTCGCCGCCCAGGACAAGGTGAAGGTGCCCGAGGACGCCCGCGTCGACGCCGAGGTCGGCATCGGCAAGCGCGACGACGGCACCGGCTTCGGCCTCACCGTCAGCCTCAAGGCCAGCCTGCCGGGCATCGATGCCGAGAAGGCCGCCGACCTCGTGAAGCGCGCCGACGTGGTCTGCCCGTACTCGCACGCCACCCGCGGCAACATCCGGGTCGACGTCGCCGCCGTCTGATCGCGGCCGCAACCGAGACCGAAAAGACCCGCGACGGGGCACCCCGTCGCGGGTCTTTTCATGCGTGTCGACCGCGGGAGGGCCCTGGCGTTCAGGCCTCGGATTCCATCCCCTCCAGCTCCGCGATCATGCCCTCGATCATGCCGAGGCCGATCTGCCAGAAGCCGGGATCGCGGGCGTCGAGGCCGAACGGGGCCAGGAGCTCGCCGTAGGGCTTCGAGCCGCCGGCCGAGAGCAGGGCGAAGTAGCGCTCGACGAAGCCGCCCTCCGCCTTGGCGTAGACCCCGTAGAGCGAGTTCACTAGGCAGTCGCCGAAGGCGTAGGCGTAGACGTAGAACGGCGAGTGGATGAAGTGCGGGATGTAGGCCCAGAACGGCTCGTATCCGGCATCGAGCGTGATCGCCGGGCCGAGCGATTCGGCCTGCACCGACATCCACAGGCCGTTGATCTGCTCCGCGGTGAGCTCGCCCTCGGCGCGCGCGAGGTGGACCTTGCGCTCGAACGAGTAGAACGCGATCTGGCGCACCACCGTGTTGATCATGTCCTCGACCTTGGCGGCCAGCATCGCCCGGCGCTGGGTCGTGTTGGTCGTCGCCGCGAGCAGGCGCCGGAAGGTCAGCATCTCGCCGAACACGCTGGCAGTCTCGGCCAGGGTCAGCGGCGTCGGTGCCATCAGCGCGCCGTTGTGGCCGGCCAGCACCTGGTGCACGCCGTGGCCGAGCTCGTGCGCGAGGGTCATCACGTCCCGCGGCTTGCCCTGGTAGTTGACCAGCACGTAGGGGTGGACCGAAGGCACCGTCGGGTGTGCGAAGGCGCCGGGCGCCTTGCCGGGCCGCGTCGGCGCGTCGATCCAGCGCCGGTCGAAGAAGTCCCGCGCGATGCCGGCCATCTTCGGCGAGAACGCGCCGTAGGCGTCGAGCACCGTGTCGCGCGCCTCGGTCCACGGGATGGTGCGCTGCTCGACCTTCGGCAGCGGCGCGTTGCGGTCCCAGTAGGGCAGCGCCTCGACGCCGAACCACTTGGCCTTCAGCCGGTAGTAGCGGTGCGAGAGCCGCGGATAGGCCTCGCGAACGGCATCGACCAGCGCCGCGACCACCTCGGGCTCGACGCGGTTCGAAAGGTGGCGGGCATCCGCCACGTCCTTGAAGCCGCGCCAGCGGTCCGAGATCTCCTTGTCCTTGGCCAGCGTGTTGGTGATCAGCGTGAACACCCGCAGGTTCTCGCGGAACACCTCGCTCAGCGCCCCGGCCGCCTCCCGGCGGACCTCGCCGTCCGGGTCCTGGAGCTTGTTCAGCGTCGGCTCCAGGGGCAGCCGCTCCCCCTGGACGGGGAAGCGCAGGGCCGCGATGGTCTCGTTGAACAGGCGGTCCCAGGCCGCGTTCGCGGTGACGGATTTCTCCAGGAACAGCTTCTCGATCCGGTCCTCGAGCTGGAACGGCTTTTCGCGGCGCAGATCCTCGATCCACGGGGCGTAGCGAGCGAGCGGCCCGGCGGACATCGCCACGTCGAGAACCCCGTCCTCGATCCGGTTGAGCTCGAGCGCGAAGAACAGCAGGTTTCCGGAGGCGTCGGTGAGGCGCTCGCGGGTGTCGCCATAGAACTTCGCCCGCGCCTCGTCGGTGGTGTCGCCGGAATAGACCAGCCCGGCATAGGACATCAGGCGGCCGAGCAGCTCCTCGATCGCCTCGTAGGCCGCGACCGCGGCGGCGAGCTTGCCCGAGGCGTCGGGCCCGCTCGCGAGCTGTGCGATCTTCCCGGCGTAGGTCTCGGAGAACGAACGGCAATCCGTTTCCGCCTTCGCGAGGTCGCGGCGGAAGTCTGGCGCGTCCAGGCCGGAATACAGGTCGGCGAGGTCCCATTCGGGAAGCGGCCCGAGATCGACCGCGTGGGCCGCGGCACGCGCCGCGGAGGCGCCCTCGGCGCTCCGGAGGGGCGACCCTGCGGGGGCGAAGGCTCGGGCGGACATGATTCCTCGCATGGATCCTCGGTTCGTTGCCGGCGTGTCGCCCGCGCGGGGCCCGACGGGCCCTTCCCGCCTCATATCGAGCGCGATCGACGGCGTTCAACCGAATTCGGCGGCCGCCGGCGATGCAAGCGGCGCCTGCGGCAAATCTCCCGTCGTCGTTAAGCGGGGCTTTACGCATCTGGGCGACGCTCCGGCTCGAAACGAAACACCCGCCGGTCGTGCCGGGTGCCGGGTCCCGCGAGGTCCGGCGCCGCGGTCGACCCGCGGCAGCGAGGAAAAGCCCGCATGGCGACAACGGTCCTGATCGTCGACGACGATCCCGTTCAGCGTCGTCTCGCCGAGGCGACGGTGCGCCGCTTCGGCTTCGAGGCGAAGCTCGCGGAGAACGGTGCGGACGCGCTCGCGCTGCTGCGGACCCAGCCCGAGATCGACGTGGTGCTGCTCGACCTCGTCATGCCCGGCGGCCTCGACGGCCTCGGCGTGCTCGCCGAGATGCGGAAATCCGGCCTCGACACCCCGGTCATCGTCCAGACCGCCAACGGCTCGATCGACGCCGTCGTCACCGCGATGCGCGCCGGCGCCGTCGACTTCGTGGTCAAGCCCGCCGGCGCCGAGCGGCTGCAGGTCTCGATCAAGAACGCGCTCCGGGTCGACCACCTGGAGGAGGAGGTCCGGCGCATGCGCCGCCGCGCCTCCGGCTCGCTCCGCTTCAAGGACCTCACCTCGAAGTCGCCCGACATGGAGCGGGTGATCCGGCTCGCCGAACGCGCCGCGAAATCCAACATCCCGGTGCTGATCGAGGGCGAATCCGGCGTCGGCAAGGAGGTGCTGGCGCGCGCGATCCAGGGATCGGGCGAGCGGCGCGGAAAGCCCTTCGTCACGGTCAATTGCGGGGCGATCCCCGACAACCTCGTCGAATCGACCCTGTTCGGGCACGAGAAGGGCGCCTTCACTGGCGCCACCGAGCGCCATGCCGGCAAGTTCGTGGAGGCGTCCGGCGGGACGCTGTTCCTCGACGAGATCGGCGAGCTGCCCCTCGATGCGCAGGTGAAGCTGCTGCGCGCGCTGCAGGAGGGCGAGGTCGACCCGGTCGGGGGCAAGCGCAGCGTGCGCGTCGACATCCGCCTGGTCTCGGCGACGAACCGCTCGCTGCTCGACCTCGTCAAGGAGGGCCGCTTCCGCGAGGACCTGTACTATCGCCTCAACGTCTTCCCGATGACCCTGCCGCCGCTCCGCGCCCGGCGCGAGGACGTGCCCGACCTGGTGCGCTCGTTCTGCGCCCGGTTCGCGGCCGAGGAAGGCAAGCGCGTCCGCGCGATCACCCCCGAGGCGATGGCCCTGCTGACCCGATACGGCTGGCCCGGCAACGTCCGCCAGCTCGAGAACGCGCTGTTCCGCGCGGTGGTGCTCGCCGACGGCGACGAGCTGACGGTGGCCGAGTTCCCGCAGATCGCCGCCCAGGTCGAGGGCTTCGACGTCCGCATCCCGGCGGCGCCCGTGCAGCCGATGCTGTCGGCCCATTCGCCCGAGCCGGTGCGCGAGATCGTCCGCGTCGAGGTGCGCGACCCCCACGCGATGTCGCTGGTGGTCGAGGACACCGGCGAGATGAAGCCGATGGATGCGCTGGAGGCCGAGATCATCCGCTTCGCGCTGCAATTCTATCGCGGCCGGATGTCGGAGGTGTCGCGCCGCCTCGGAATCGGCCGGTCCACCCTGTATCGCAAGCTCAAGGATCTCGGGCTCGACGGCGACGACAAGGCCGAAGAGGCCGCGGCCTGATCCGGCCCGAGGGCCGACGCCCGACCGATAGGCTCGGCGCATCAGGCACTTGCAGGCACGCGACGGCGCGAGCGGAGGGGGGCGATTGCGCACGACCGGGCTTGCGCCGATACTGATAAGGTTGTGGGCGGCCTCGAGGTCGGTCCCCAGGAGGTTCGCAGATGGGCGTCTCGCGCTCGGCCAAAGCAGCCCTGGCCGTCCTGTTGGCCGGCTCCGTCGCGCAGGGCGCCCTTTCCACGGCGGCCTTCGCCCGCGGTGGCCTGGACGACCTCCCGCCCGCCGCCGCCGTTGCCACCGCGACCCCGGACAAGGCCGTCGCCGCCGATAAGGCGCCCGCATCCGATCCGGCCGCGGTCTCGGATCCGAGCCTGCCGCCGCCGGCCACCGGCCTCGAGGCGGTGACGCCGTCCGAGCCGCCGAAGGCCGATCCGGCCCAGAACGAGGCGCCCGGACCGGAGCGTCCGGCGGTCGCCGCGGCGCCCACCGTGCCGAGCGACCCGCAGGCGGCCGCCGTGTTCAACCGCCTGGCCTCGCCTGCCCCGCTGCTCGCCCGCCTGACGACGAAGGAGCGCGAGGCGATCCAGGCGTTCTACGCGCTCGGCGCCTTCAAGCCGGTCTGGATCGTGGACGGCGCCTACACGCCGGCGGCGAAGGCCGTCGCCGCACGCCTCGCGGGGGCGCCCGAGGACGGCCTCGACGCCCGCGCCTATCCGGTGCCGGCGCTCCCGAAGGCGGGGAAAGCCGACACCGCCGGCAAGACGGAAAGCCCCGCCAAGGCCGAGGATCTGGCCGCCGTCGCGGAGGCCGACCTGAAGCTCTCGGCCGCCGCCGCCCTCTATGCCCGCGACGCGCGCGGCGGGCGGATCAACCTGGCCGCGATCTCGCGGCTGATCACGCCGACCCTCGATCTGCCGGCCGCCGACACGGTCCTGGCGAGCCTCGCCGGCGCAGGCGGCACCGCCGGCGACCTGCTCCAGGCCTACAATCCGCGCTCCCCCGGCTATCTCGCCCTCAAGAGCCGCCTGTCGGTGGCACGCGCGCCGGCCGCGACGGACGATGCGGGTCCGGCGACCACCCTGAGCCTGCCGCCCGGTCCGGCCCTGCGCGTCGGCATGCGCGATGCGCGCGTGCCCCTGCTGCGCGCCCATTTCGATCTGGAGAGCCGGAAGGCCGGCACCCTTGACGTCCCCCCGGGCGATCCGGAGAATTACGATTCCGGCGTCGCCGCGGCGGTCGCCAAGTTCCAGCGCAGCCGCGGCCTGCCCGGCAGCGGCGTCCTCAACGTCCAGACGGTAGGGGCGCTGGCGCAGGGCGCCAGGCAGGCGAGTGCGGTGCGGCCGGTGGGCGACGACGCGGCGCTGATCGTCAACATGGAGCGCTGGCGCTGGCTCGGCACCGATCTCGGGCCCGACTACGTGCTGGTCAACGTGCCGGAATTCCGCCTGCGCGTGTTCCGCGGCGGACGCCAGCGCGACGAGGCCCGCGTCATCGTCGGCAAGCCGGATTCGCGCACGCCCCTGTTCTCGGGGCTGATGGAATACGCGGTGGTGAACCCGTCGTGGTACGTGCCGCCCTCGATCCTGAAGACGATGCTGCCGAAGATCGCGAGCTACGGCGGCAGCACCTGGGGCGGCTACGAGATCGTGCGCCGCGGCGGCCACGTCTCGCTGCGCCAGCCGCCGGGCGAGAAGAACGCGCTCGGCTTCATCAAGTTCATGTTCCCCAACCAGCATGCCGTGTACCTGCACGACACGCCGAACCGCTCGCTGTTCTCGCGTTCGGAACGAGCCCTCAGCCACGGCTGCGTCCGCGTCGACGACCCGTTCCGCTTCGCCGACGTGGTGCTGCCGAACTGGACCGAGGAGCGCCTGAAGAAGCTCGTCGGCAAGGGCGAGCGCACCATCCGCCTGGAGCACAAGCTGCCGGTGCACCTCGCCTACTTCACCGCCACCGTCGACGACGGCGGCAGCTACCGCACGCTGCCCGACCTCTACGGCTACGATGCACCGATGCGGGCGGCCCTGGGCCTCGGCGGTGGCGGCGGTGCGGTCGCCAAGGTCTCGCCGGCGGTCCGGCCGTCCGAGCCGACGCGCCGGACGGCCGAGGCCCTGGCGCCGCCGCCGCCGCGGGCGAAGCCGCGCCACGCCGCCCTGCCGCGCCGCGCCGTGCGGGCGACCGCGGAAGCGCCGCCGCCCGAGTTCGGCGAGCCCGGCCTGTGGACGCCGAACCCGGCTCCGGTCTCGCGCAGCTGGTGGTGACCGCAGCCCGCCGGTCGCGGTCCGTGAGGAGCCCCCGCACCGGCCCCGTGGCCCATTCGCATCACCCGTCGGGCGACCGCCGCGGCGACGTGTGCCGCCGCGCTTGCCGGCACGATTTCGCCACGGTCCAGACTTAGCCGTAAGGGAATCGCGTGTGTCCGGCTCGGGCCGCCGATAACCGGGTCTTCACGGTTTTCGGCAACCTTGCGTTCACCATGGCTCCGCGCCGAACGCGGGTCGCGTCCGAGGGGTGAGACGATCGTGCCGACGCCGAGCCAGACGACGCCCCGGCCCTCGCGTCTTCGGCGCATCCTCTTCGGACTCTCCGGCATGGCGCTGGCGCTGGCGGCCGGAACCACCGGCACCCAGGATGCGGTCGCCAACGGCGACACCCGCTCGCTCACGATCTTCCACACCCACACCAAGGAGAGCGCGACCATCACGTTCAAGCGCGATGGGCGCTACGACCGCGCGGCCCTGGAGCAGCTGAACTGGCTCCTGCGCGACTGGCGCATCGACGAGCCGACCAAGATGGACCCGCGCCTGTTCGACACGGTCTGGGAGGCCTATCGGCAGGTCGGCGCCTCGGAGCCGATCCACGTGGTGTCGGCCTATCGCTCGCCCGGCACCAACGCGATGCTGCGCCGCCGCTCGAAGGCGGTGGCCGAGTACAGCCAGCACATGCTCGGCAAGGCGATGGATTTCTACCTGCCGGGCGTCTCCATCGACGACATCCGCGCGGTCGGGCTGCAGATGCAGCGCGGCGGCGTCGGCTGGTATCCGCATGCCGGCTCGCCCTTCGTCCATCTCGACGTCGGCTCGGTCCGGATGTGGCCGCGGATGAGCCACGACCAGCTCGCCCGCCTGTTCCCCGACGGCAAGACCGTCCACCTGGCGTCCGACAACCGGCCGTTCCCGCGCTACGAGGAGGCCCGCGCCGAGATCCTGGCCCGCGGCGGCACCGTGCTCGGCGTGTCCTCGCAGATCGCCTCCGCCGACGAGGAGGAGGGCCCGAGCCTCGTCGGGTTCCTCGCCGGCCTGTTCGGCAGCCGCAGCGATCCGGCTCCGGCGCCGGTCGCGGTGGCGCGCGGGAAGCCGAAGCCGGTGGTCGCGGTGGCGAGCGCCGACCCGGAAGACGGCATCGGCACCCGTGCGGCCCTCGCCTACGCCGCCCCGGCGGCGCCGGCCGCCGACGGCGCGCTGCGCGAGGCGATGCTGCGCCGCGATGGGCGCGACGCCAGGGCCCTGCTCACCGCCGAGCCACCGGCCTCGAAGCCGGAGGAGGCGATCGACGCGGCGCTGATCTCCAACGTGACGGCGCCGCTGCCGCCGCGCCGGCCCGCCGAATTCGCCACCGCCGTCGCGGCCGCCGCGCTCGCAATGCCCCTGCCGCCGCCGCGCCCGGCGCAGTTCGCCGGCCTCGGCAACGTCGGCATGGCCAGCCTGGGCACGAGCCTCGCCGCCGTCACCGAGCGGCCCGCGGCGGCGCGCCCGGTGGACGCCCTGGTCCCGGCCGACGCCGATGCGAAGGCGCAGCTGCGCGCCCTGTTCGCCGCGGTCTCGACCGAGTCCGGTGCCGCTCATCCGGCGAGCCGCATCGCCCCGGTCCGCGTGGCGCAGACGCGCGCCCGTACGGACGCGGCGCCGGAGGCGGTCGTCGGCGCGTCGCCCGACGCGGTGACGACCCGCTTCGGCCGCCGCAGCCCCGGCGACGACCTCACGGCCGCGCGCTTCACGGGCTCGGCGACCCGGGCCGTTCCCGGCGGTCGCTGAAGGATGTCGTAAGGTTCGTTGGCGCCGCCGTCAGGGCAGGCGGCGGCCCTGGCTGACCGTCATCGCCGAGGCGAGGGTCGCCGCGTACCCGGCGTCCGATCCGGCGATGCGCGCCGCGTCGAGGCTGCTCTGGGACGCCACGGCGAAGACCAGCACGCCAAGGAGCGTTCCCGCACCGACGAGCCAGAGATAAGCCCGCGCAAAAACCTTCGGAATCCGCACGGCACAGGGGTTTTCCCCGAGGTAGAGCTGTGACGAGGACGAGTCGTTCATGGCCGGCGTTCCCGCGGATGACTGACGCCCGGTCGAACCGTCGATCGCTCACGCGCATTCGGTTCGCCACTAGCATCCAACGCGGCCCTACGGCAGAGGTTCGCCGGCCCGGTTCCGTTATTTTCGTAGGTTTTTTGTGCGTGGTTAACGCGGGATCGCCAGGCGCGCCGAGGTGGGCTTCCTCACCCGTTCGCGCGACCGGATCGACCTATCGGCTCAAGGCCCCCGCGCGCCTTCCCTCCCCCGCAACGGGGGGAGGGAGAACGCGGTTCCGTTTCCGCGCGTTATGATGACGCTGGGCCGCCCAGCAAAAGGACCCGGCGCCGAAATCCGCGGATCGGCGCTCGCGGGCGCCTAGCCTTCCTTCGCCGAGACCTTGCCCAGGGCGGCCTGCGCGGCGGCGAGGCGGGCGATCGGCACGCGGTAGGGCGAGCACGACACGTAGTCGAGGCCGACCTCCTGGCAGAAGCCGATCGAGGCCGGGTCGCCGCCGTGCTCGCCGCAGATGCCGAGCTTGATGTCGGGGCGGACCGAGCGGCCGCGCTCGACGCCGATCCGCACCAGCTCGCCGACGCCCTCCTGGTCGATGGTCACGAACGGGTCGGCGGCCAGGATGCCCTTCTGGGTGTAGGGCCCGAGGAAGGTCGCCGCGTCGTCGCGCGAGATGCCGAGCGCCGTCTGCGTCAGGTCGTTGGTGCCGAAGGAGAAGAACTCCGCCGTCGCCGCGATCTCGTTGGCCTTGAGCGCCGCGCGCGGCAGCTCGATCATGGTGCCAACCTGATAGCCGATCGCCTTGCCGGTCTCCTCCGACACCGCCTTGGCGGTCGCGTCGATGCGGGCCTTCACGATGTCGAACTCGGCGCGGGAGAACACCAGCGGCACCATCACCTCGGGGGTGACCGGCGCGCCGGTCTCCTGCGCCGCCTGGACGGCCGCCTCGAAGATGGCGCGGGCCTGCATCTCCGCGATCTCCGGGAAGGCGATGGCGAGGCGGCAGCCGCGGAAGCCGAGCATCGGGTTGAACTCGGAGAGCTCGCGCATCCGGTGGCGGATCCGGTCCTCCGCGATGCCGGTGGCGTCCATCACCTCCTTCACCTCGGCGTCGGAATGCGGAAGGAACTCGTGCAGCGGCGGGTCGAGCAGGCGGATCGTGACGGGCAGGCCCGACATGATGGTGAACAGCTCGACGAAGTCCTGGCGCTGGTAGGGCAGGATCTTGGCGAGCGCCGCGCGGCGCCCCTCCGCGTCGTCGGCCAGGATCATCTCGCGCACCGCGATGATGCGGTCGCCCTCGAAGAACATGTGCTCGGTGCGGCACAGGCCGATGCCCTCGGCGCCGAAGTCGCGGGCGGTGCGGGCGTCGGTCGGCGTGTCGGCGTTGGCGCGCACCTTCATGGTGCGGTACGCGTCGGCCCAGCCCATCAGGGTGGCGAAGTCGCCCGACAGTTCGGGCGCCAGCATCGTCACCTCGCCCTGCAGCACCTGCCCCGTCGAGCCGTCGATGGTGATGCGGTCGCCGGCCTTCAGCGTCACGCCGCCGACCGTGAGGGTCTGCGCCTTGTAGTCGATCCGGATCGAGCCGACGCCCGACACGCAGGGCTTGCCCATGCCGCGGGCGACGACGGCCGCGTGGGAGGTCATGCCGCCGCGCGTGGTCAGGATGCCCTCGGAGGCGTGCATCCCGTGGATGTCCTCGGGCGAGGTCTCGATGCGCACGAGGATGCACTTGCGCTCGGCCTTGCGCAGGGTCTCGGCGTCCTCAGAGTTGAACACGATCTCGCCGGTGGCGGCGCCCGGCGAGGCCGGCAGCCCCTGCGCGATCACCTTGCGCTCGGCCTTCGGGTCGATCGTCGGGTGCAGGAGCTGGTCGAGCGCGCCGGGCTCGATCCGGGCGATCGCCTCCTCCTGCGTGATCAGGCCCTCGCCGGCCAGATCCACGGCGATGCGGAGCGCCGCCTTGGCGGTGCGCTTGCCGTTGCGGGTCTGGAGCATCCAGAGCTTCCCGCTCTCGATGGTGAACTCCATGTCCTGCATGTCGCGGTAATGGGTCTCGAGGATGCCGTAGATCCGCGTCAGCTCGGCGTAGGATTCGGGCATCGCCCGCTCCATCGACGGCTTCTCGGACTTGGCCTCGAGCCGGGCCTTCTCGGTGATGTCCTGCGGGGTGCGGATGCCGGCGACGACGTCCTCGCCCTGCGCGTTGATCAGGAACTCGCCGTAGAGCGCGCGCTCGCCGGTGGACGGGTTGCGGGTGAAGGCGACGCCGGTGGCCGAGGTGTCGCCCATGTTGCCGAACACCATGGCCTGGACGTTGACGGCGGTGCCCCAGCTCTCGGGGATGGCGTTCAGCTCGCGGTACTTCTTCGCCCGCGGGATCATCCACGAATCGAACACCGCGCCGATGGCGCCCCAGAGCTGGTCCTCGGCGCCCTGCGGGAACGGCGAGCCGTGCTCCTCGACGACGATCGCCTTGTACTTCTCGATGAGGTGCTTCCAGTCGTCGGCACCGAGCTCGGTGTCGAGATCGAAGCCCTTGCCCTCCTTGTAGTGCTCCAGCGCCTCCTCGAAGGCGTGGTGCTCAACGCCCAGCACCACGTTCGAGTACATGGTGATGAAGCGGCGGTAGGAATCGTAGGCGAAGCGCGGGTCGCCCGAGCTCTCGGCGAGCGCGGCGACGGTCGCGTCGTTGAGGCCGAGGTTGAGCACCGTGTCCATCATGCCCGGCATCGAGGCGCGGGCGCCCGAGCGCACCGAGACGAGGAGCGGGTTCGCCGCATCGCCGAAGGTCTTGCCGGTGATCGCGCCGACCTGCTCGAGGGCGGTGGCGACCTGCGCCTTCAGCTCGGCCGGGTAGGTCTGGCCGTTCTCGTAGTAGGCGGTGCAGACCTCGGTGGTGATGGTGAAGCCGGGGGGCACCGGCAGGCCGAGATTGGACATCTCGGCGAGGTTCGCGCCCTTGCCGCCGAGCAGGTCGCGCATCTGCGATTTGCCCTCGGCCTTGCCGTCGCCGAAGGTGTAGACCCACTTCGCGGTGCCGCTCGTCATATCGATTCCGTCCGTCGTGCAAGAGGACTCGCGTCCAAGGGTCTTGCGTCAAAAGGATCTTGCGTCAAAGGAAGCCGGCGTCGAAGGGTTTGCCGGCCCCTCGGGCCCATCGGTGCGGGTTGGACCATCCCGTGTTGCAACGCAAGATGAACGTCCGCGCGCCGGGTCACCCGGCATGTGACGCTCCGCGTTCATTGTCAGCCGCGAGCGGGCCTGACGGCGTCACGATAGACCGCGGAACAGGCCGAGGCCAATCACCCCGACGGCGATCAGGTAGATCGCGACGATGTAGTTCAGCAGCCGCGGCGCGATCAGGATCAGGATCCCGGCCAGGATGGCGATGGCCGGCTGCAGGTGCGAGATCGAGATGGTCATGGCGAAGCCCTCCGGCGGCCGAGCTTGACCGCCGGAGGGCGACGCACGATGGCGCGCACGGTTCCCGCCCGGCGTCAGGACGCCGGGGGCCAGGACGGCACGATTTCGTACTGGATCGGCTTGAAGGCGAAGTTGTTGGATTGCAGCGCCGAGCAGGCGGTGAGCCCGATCACCAGGTCCTGCATCGCCTCGAACACGATCCTGTCTCCGGCGCGGCTCAGGGGCGGCTCGACCTTCAGCGCGCCGGTGTGCCCGTCCACGGTCACGTTCATGAAGACGTTGAACGCCACCGGGATCCGGTCCGGCCCGATCCCGAAGGGCTCGAGGGCGGCCGCGAGGTTGCCGAAGCAGCCGCGGTGCGGCTCGGCGTCGCCGTAGATGATGCGGAAGGTGTCGGCCGAGCACGGCGTCAGCAGGAAGTCGTGCCGGCCGACCGTGTCCGCGACGATGCGGAGCATCACGTTGGAGCGGTTCGAGTAGAGCGGGTCGCCCGTGGTCAGGTAGATCCGGCTGGCATAGTCCAGCGTCCGGCCCGACGAGATCACCTCGTCGAGGTCGTCGCGGCGGAAGGCTAGCATGTCGGCAACCTGCTCGCCCTGCGGATCGGTGACCACCAGGAACTGGCCCTTGTCGAGGGTGAAGGCCGTCCCCGAGCGCGGCGCGATGGTGTGACGGCCGCAGGACGGATGCGGCTCAGACATCGGAGCCGCCCTTCGTGCGCCCGCTGAACGGGCAGGCCCAGTCGGCGTCGACCGCGCGGCCGCTGTACTGGCGCGCTTCGGAGATCTCGCCGTGCCGGGACAGCATCGGGTTGATCGAGCCGGCGAATGCCGCGTCGCGGGCCAGGATGTTCTCGCGCAGCTTCTCGTAGCGCCCCTCGGCGCGCAGCCGCTCGAACTGATCGTGCAGGTTGAAGACCAGGACCGGCGACGTGAAGCGCCTGGCCGGCCGGCTCGCGCCCGGATGCAGGCCGACGATGAAGAACGCCTCGCCGCCGAAGCTGAGGGAGAAGTGCGCGTCCTCCGGGTCGGCCGAGACGCGCCGGTCGTAGGCCTGGCCGAGGAAGCCGTCCTTGTCGGAGAGCGACTGGGCCCGCGCCCACAAGTTCTCCTCGAAGGCCTGCTCGGACAGGTCGCCCGGCCCTTCGAACACGATGGCGAAGCTCTGGAACAGGTCGGGCTGGGCGCGGTAGCGCGCGATGAAGGCGAGCAGCGCCGGGTAGATGCGCGTGTCGTCCCAGCCGGAGGTGATGTCGCGGGCGACCACGATCTTCATCCGCCCCCGCGACAGCGCCGACTTCGCGCCGACGCACGGGAAGGGCTGCGCCCGAATGAAGTCCCGGAACGCCGCCGCCAGCGGATGGTCGGCATCGTCCCGTGGCAGCCGGAGCGGCGCCGCGTGCAGGGATGACAGGTCCGGAGCGAGCGAAAACCCGCGGTTGTCCGCGTAGGAAAGCATGAGATCCCGCGTCTACGATGAAATATGCGGCACGGTTGCCGATGCCGGAGGCAGATTGGCGTCCGGATCGGGGGAACCGGCCTCAGACGGTGCGGTTCCTGATCCCGGCCGACTCCGCCGCGATCGGTCGCACTCTGCTGTGGACAGTGCCGGCTCGGCCGGAAATGCCCGCCACGACGATCCGATCGCGGCCGGGATCGGCGGCGGGTGCCGGACGCCTCAGCTTTCCGGACGCATCAGCCTTCCGAATGCCTCAGCCTTCGGCCTCGACCAGGATCTCGCGCTTGCCGGCATGGTTGGCGCCGCCGACGATGCCTTCCTGCTCCATGCGCTCCATAATCGAGGCGGCGCGGTTGTAGCCGATCTGCAGGCGACGCTGGATGTAGCTGGTCGACGCCTTCTTGTCGCGAAGCACCACCTGCACCGCCTGGTCGTAGAGGTCGCCGCCGGCCTCGCCGAACGAGCCCTGGTCGAACACGGCGCCGTCGAGCTCCAGCTCGTCGCCGCCCCTGCCGGCGCCCTGGGCGGTCCCCTTGGGGGCATCCTCCGACCCGTCGTCGGCGGTGACCGCCTCGAGGTAGGCCGGGCGGCCCTGGCGCTTGAGGTGGGCGACCACGCTCTCTACCTCCGAATCCGAGCAGAACGGCCCGTGCACCCGGGTCGTGCGACCGCCGCCGGCCATGAACAGC
>NZ_JAKSYF010000181.1:0-306 GCF_022829745.1 Methylobacterium sp. E-016 | reverse complement strand
TGTTGGGCGCCGTGGGGGGTGTTCTGTTACGGTATTAAGGCACGCAGACCGCCGAGCTGGCGGTCGTACGGCAGACGAGGTAGGCACGGGCGGGCGCTGGGCACCCGGCAGGGCGAAATAGTGACGGGGCCGGCGGCGGGCCGCAGTACGCCCCCCGGTGCGACCGGCCCGTTCGCAGCGAGCAGTGGGGCAGGCAGGCAGGGCGGGGGCAGACTCCGGCGTCGTCGGGGTCAGGGCGTAGAGGTCGAGGCGGGCCAGCCGGCGCACGCGAGCCAGGGACGTGCGGTAGGCACACCATCCGGCCGG
>NZ_JAKSYF010000180.1:0-570 GCF_022829745.1 Methylobacterium sp. E-016 | reverse complement strand
GCGTGGCGCAGGATGCCTACGGTGAGGATGCGCAGTTCGTGGTGAAGGTCGATGGCGCCCAGGTGGGCGGCGTCCAGACCGCTCACGCCAGTCACGCTGCCGGCGCTTGGGACGTGGTGAACCTCACCGGCGATTTCTCCGTAGCGTCAGACGTCACATTCCAGTTCATCAACGACGCCAGCGATGGTCACGGGCATGACCGCAACCTCTACATCGGCTCGGTCGGGCTCGACGGCCATGTCGTCAGCGGCAGCCAAGCCATACTCGATGCCGGCGTCGGCTCGACGGCCGATGGGTCCGCCGCCCTGTGGAGCAACGGCGGAGCGACGTTCGCCCTGCCCTCCGGCGACCCGGTCACGACCACGCCGACGCCGGCGCCAACGCCGACTGTGCCTGCTGCCCCTCATGAGCTCGACACCCTGACCTTCCGCGTGGCGCAGGATGCCTACGGTGAGGATGCGCAGTTCGTGGTGAAGGTCGATGGCGCCCAGGTGGGCGGCGTCCAGACCGCTCACGCCAGTCACGCTGCCGGCGCTTGGGACGTGGTGAACCTCACCGGCGATTTCTCCG
>NZ_JAKSYF010000174.1:0-9611 GCF_022829745.1 Methylobacterium sp. E-016 | reverse complement strand
TGCCGGTAGCGTTCGGCGAGGGCCATGAGGGCTCCTGCGAGCTCGGTGAGGTTGGCCGAGGCCGCCTCGACCTCGCGGGTGCCGGCGGCGGTCTGCTGGCTCGCCTGGCGGATGTTCTGCAGGGCGCCCATCACCTGCTCGATGCCGAGCTGCTGCTGGTTGGTCGACGCCACGATCTGCTGGAAGGTCTGCACGTTCTCCTCCACCCGCCCGGTGATCTCCTCGATCGTGCGCTGGGTCGTGTCGGAGCGCGCCTTGCCGGTGGCTGCCCGCTTGACCGCCTCCTCCGTCAGCATCACCGAGGTGTTGATGCCGCGCTGGATCTCCGAAAGGATGCCGCGCACCTGCAGGGTGGCCGCCTTGGCCTGGTCGGCCAGAAGCTTCATCTCCGAGGCCACCACCGCAAAGCTGCGCCCGCTCTCCCCGGCCGCCGCCGCCTCGATCGCGGCGTTGAGCGCCAGCAGGTGCGTGCGCTCCGAGATGTCGTTGACCGTCTCGATGATGTCGCCGATCGTCTGGGTCTTCTCCGACAGCGTCACGATGTTGCCGGCCACCGCCTCCGCCTGCTCGCGGATCGCGTCCATCGCCCGCGCCGTGTCGGCCACCGCGCGCAGGCCCTGGCGCGAGGTCTGGGCCGTGGCCTGGGCGGTGGCGATCACCTCGCCGGCCCGCTTCGTGATCTTCGCGCCCGAATGGGTGATCTCGTCCACCGTTGCCGCCGTCTCCTGCACCGCCGCGAACTGCTCCTCCACCGAGGCCGCCTGCTCCTGCGCCGAAGCACGGATCTCGGCCGCCGCCGCGTTCAGGTCCGAGGTGGCGGTACGGTTGTTGCGAGCGAGGTCGGCCAGCCCCGCTACCATCGCATTAAGGGTACGCTTCAAGCGACCGATCTCGTTGTGGCCGCCTTCCCCGAGTGTACCTGTGAGGTCGCCCTCGCCAACATGCTCGACAAAGGTCATTACCCGCCCGAGCGGCCGGACGATCAGCCGGTTGATGGCGATCCCGATCCCGATGCAGATCAGGAGCGTGAGCAGGGTCCCGCCCCAGAGCGCGAGGCTCTCGTTGCGCTCGGCCTGCGTGACGCGAGCGGCCTGTGCCGCACGAGTCTGTTCTTCCAGATTGTCGATGGCGACGAGCTTGCTGCGCAGGGTGTCGAAGAACTGCTTGCCCCTGCCTTCGGCCTCGATACGCACCCCATCCGGTCGCGTCTTCGGATCCGCGGCCTGACGTATCGCGGTCTCGCCGATATCGGTTTGCCAAGCGCGCGCCGCCGTCACGGCATCGGCAAACAGACGCGAACGCTCGGCATCGTTGCCGATCAAGGTCCTCAAATGTGTGATCGTCTGGTCCAGGGCCGGCCGCCCTGCGCGGTAGGGCTCCAGGCTGCTCTCGCGCCCGGTGATCAGATAACCGCGTAGGCCGGTCTCCTGGTTGAGCATGGCGGTGCGGAAGGCATCGAGCCCCCGAACCACTTGGGTCGAGCGGTCGAGGGCGTCGGTCGCATCCTGCAGGTGGTTGCGTGTGGCTAAGATCGCCCCGCTGCTGAGGACTGACACCAACGCGATGACGCCGATCGCACCTCCAAGCGTGCGGTTGAGGCCAAACGTGTTCGGCATTTTCGAGCGTTCCTACGCAGACCTACGGACACTGCCTTGCGGCAATCGCCATCGCGAGCGCAGTCAGCCAAATCAGCAGCTAAATCAAGCTTGTGGGGATCTTCAGCTCGGATTTGCGCTCAACATGTGCTGGTCGACCGCCACCCATGCGTTGCAGAACCGTCACACGTTCTCCCGGTAGCTCTGAACCCCCCTTGTCTCTCGCTGGGCTTAGCCGTAGCCAGAAACCAGAAACGCTAGTTAAATCAGCACTTTAGTATTGTTATAAACTACGACCCACTGATTGGTGGGCCGGCGCTGGCGGATGTTTTTGGGGCGGCATCATGTGTGACCATCTGCCAATCACTTGCTGGAAGCAGCGCAACGTAGTCGCTGGTATCGCTCTGGCCGGCGTCTCTCTCGCAAGCTTAAGCGTCGGTGCGTTCGCCCAGGAAGCTACGTCGCCGCGCCGAGGCATCACCAATCCTCCTGCCGAGGCAAGCGTGCAGCTTGAGACGCTGACCGTCGAAGGCCAGGGTGGGCCTGCCGCATCGGTCGCACCCTCCGCTGCTGCTGCCGTGCGCCGGATCGAAAGTCCGACTGGCCCGGTGGATGGCTACGTCGCAACCCGCTCGGCTACCGCCACTAAGACCAACACACCGCTAATCGAGACGCCCCAGTCTATCACTGTTGTCGGTCGAGAGCAGATCGATGCGCAGAAGGCCCAGACCCTGACCCAGGCAACGCAGTACGTTCCCGGCCTCTACTCAGGTACTTTCGGTGCAGACTCCCGCATCGACTACTTCACTCTGCGCGGCTTCGTAGCGAGCGATTACGGCCTCTATCGGGATGGCTTACAGCTGCTCAATTTCGGCTTCGGTTACTTCAAAGTTGACACTTTCGGGCTGGAGCGGATCGAGATCCTGCGCGGGCCGGCTGCAGTGCTATTTGGTGCAGGTACGCCCGGTGGTCTTATCAATCAGGTCACGAAGCGTCCGACGCTCGATCCGTTCGGCTACGTCGAGGTCGGCGGCGGTTCCTTCGGACAGGTCTACGGCGCCTTCGACATCGGTGGGCCAGCCGACGACTCCGGGCATTGGTTCTATCGCCTGACCGGTATTGGCCATACTGGCGGGACGCAGGTCGACGGCGCGCCGGATGACCGCGTCTATATAGCGCCCGCTTTCACCTATAAGCCGGACGGGGCGACGAAGATCACCTTCCTGTCTAGCTACCAGCACGATAACACGGCGGTGACGTCGAACTTCCTACCCTATTCCGGTACTGTACGGCCGAACCTTGGCGGCCTGCGCATCTCACGTGCACTCAATGTGGGCGATATCGGCCTAAATACCTTCACGCGCGATCAGGCTTACGCGGGGTACGAATTCGAGCACGCCTTTGACGAGACGTGGACTATTCGGC
The DNA here is from genome assembly GCF_022829745.1 of Methylobacterium sp. E-016. NCBI lineage: Bacteria > Pseudomonadati > Pseudomonadota > Alphaproteobacteria > Hyphomicrobiales > Methylobacteriaceae > Methylobacterium > Methylobacterium sp. E-016. The sequence goes on along the minus strand of NZ_JAKSYF010000174.1, from coordinate 6,591 downwards.
AAAATCTGCGGTACTCTTTCCTCGAAAGCTTTCAAAACTCGTATATCGGCCAGCTCGGCTATAGCGACCCCGCCACCGAGACGCGTCTTGCCCGCTATCAGTTCCGTGATAGCGCCAAGGTTGGCTTGTTCCAGGTCGACAACCAGGCCGAGGCACGTTTCTTCGACGGCTTCTTCAAGCACGATCTGCTGCTTGGCGTCGACTACAAGAATTATCAGCTACACGACAATCAGGCTTCAACCTTTCCAGGACCGGATATTAGTATCACCGCCCCCGTCTACGGCATGCGCGTCGCCAGTCCGACCCCCTATTTGGTCAATGCGGACTCCTTCACTCAGCTCGGTCTCTACGCACAGGACCAAATTAAGCTGACCGATCGTCTTACCCTCGTCATTGGCGGGCGCCAGGACTTCGCCGACAACCGAGTGCAGGATCGGCTTACCCCTGCCAACAGCAACGGCCGTAGCGACAACGCCTTCACCTATCGTACCGCGTTCATATACAACTACGATTTTGGCCTTGCGCCATACATCAGCTACTCGACCTCGTTCCAGCCGCAGATTGGTTCGGACGCTAATAACATTGCCTTCAAGCCGGAGACCGGCGACCAGATCGAAGGCGGCGTGAAGTTCGAACCGCCGGGTGCCGGCTACTTTCTGACGTTGGCGGGCTTTGATATTCATCGCGACAACGTCCTGACCCCCGTTCCAAACACCTTCTTCCAGTCTCAGATCGGTCAGGTCCGCTCGACTGGCTTCGAAGCGCAGTTCACTGCGACGCTCGCGGAAGGCCTAAACGTCGTCGCCGCCTACACGATCTACGGATTGACCGTGGAAAAGAGCGCCGATCCATCGACCATTGGCAAAGTCCCTGTCAGCATCCCCGAGGATTTCGCTTCTCTGTTTCTCGACTACACAGTTCCCACGGGTGACTTGCGTGGGTTTGGCTTCGGCGGTGGCGTTCGCTATATCGGTCGTTCCTACGCTGACACGCTCAACACGCTGCGCGTGCCAGAATACGTGTTGTTTGACGCTCAGGTGCATTACAACTGGGACAGGTGGAGGTTTGCGGTCAACGCTACGAACATCGCCGACCGGCGCTTCGTATCTTCCTGTCAGTCGGGCCTCTCATGCTTCTACGGCGACGCTCGCCGAGTCCTCGCAAGCGTCGCATATAAATGGTGAGGTAAGTTCAGACACCCGTCTGCTTCAGACTGTGATGTGGAGCAGACGGGATCTATTTATTGTTGATATGCGCCTTATCGTTGGTTCGATTAGCCAAGCTTCGTATCCGCGCATGACGCCATGCTCTATCTGGCTTGCGGCCCCGCGTCGATCGAACCAAAGTTATTGCGAGAGGATCCAAGGCGCGAGCTTCCTCGTGCCAACCTTCTTTTGCCATAGCTAAGAGCATCCGCGTCCAAAATGGCCTGTGACGCCAACGGCGAAATCGTTGATAGATCGTGCTGTGTGAGCCATAAATCTTTGGGCAATCTGTCCATCGGCATCCGCTCAGAGATACATAAATAATACCTGAGAGTGTGTGACGGTCATCCAATCTTGGCTGCTTGTCGGCTGGGAGATAAGTCGAGACGACACTCCACTGAATATCATTGAGCCAAAAAAGCTCTCTCAGGTCTGGCATATCCCGCATCACAGAAACCCGCTCCCCGAGTGCCCCTTGAAGGCGTTCGCGCGCCGGATGTAGCCGACCACCGCCCGCGGATCGCGATGCCCCGATTGATCTATGATCCGGGCGAGATCGAAACTGGTCACAGATCCAACCCCAGCCGGTCCTTAGCGACGTGCTTGAGGTAGGCGGTCCTGAGATCCTTCGGCAGCCCGAAGGTCCAGCCGCCCATGAGGTCGCCGTGGCGTAGCATGGGCTGTCCCTTCAAATCGCTTCGGTGCAATCCTTATTTAACGGCCTCCGGCGCATCGTTTCATGGGCTGCCGGCTCACACGTCGGCAACCGACTAGTCGGTTGACCGTTCTTAGGACGGGTGTTAGCACGCCCCACCAGCCCCTGGCAGTAAGCTTCCCGACCGGCGAGAGCCGTGAGATCCTTCGGGGGGCCGAGCCCAGGGGCTTGCGCGTTTATGGTAGGTCACTCGGTGGCTGTCTTCGTGGACGGCGGCTTCTTTTTGAAGCGGTTGCGCCACGTGTTCCCCGAAGTGGATCACACTGATCCAATAGCTGTTGCCGACCTCATTCATGGGCACGCTCTCCGTCACCGCTATCAGCGGACGGGTCGGGATGAACGCCAACGCGACGTGTATGAGAATTATGATCTCTACCGCGTGTTCTTCTACGATTGTCCACCGCTCGAAAAGAAGATGCACTGGCCGATTAGCGGCAGAGCTATTGACTTTGGAAAATCGCCTGAGGCCATATTCCGCAAGGCTTTACACGATGAGTTGCGCCGCAAGCGGAAAGTTGCTTTGCGATTGGGGCATCTGATCAATACGGTTTCTTGGAAGCTCCACGATAATGCGCTTCGAAATATGCGTCGGGGCGAGCGAACTTTTGCTGACTTAACGGACAGTGATTTCACCATTGATACCAGTCAAAAGGGCGTCGATATGCGCCTTGGGCTAGATGTGGCCGCCCTCTCCTATAAACGTCTCGTGCAGCAGATTGTGCTGGTGGTGGGCGATAGCGATTTCGTACCGGCGGCTAAGTTGGCACGGCGCGAAGGCATTGATGTGATCCTGGATCCGCTCGGTATTTCGGTACACGACCATCTGTATGAGCATACCGATGGCGTCCGCACACCCGAGCGTTTTACCAAGAAGGCGCGTCAGGTTCAGAACGTCGGCCTCCCCGGCCGTGTCATCCGCCGGGGAGGCGAAGATGTTGAGGAGGTTGGAGCGCCAGATCCATCCGCTCCGCCGCGCCGAAAGCGCCGTCCGCGCAGACCAGACCCTAGTCGGCCAGCGTGACGGAAATCACAACACCCCCGAAAGCTTGAAGCAGCTAAATCTCTACAGAAATCCGCTCCCCGCATGATCCTTGAAGGCGTTTGCCCGGCGGACGTACCCGAGGACGGTCCGGGGGTCGCGGTGGCCTGACACTTCCATGATGCGCGCGAGGTCGGCCCCGCGCTCAGCCGCAGTCGTCACGAACCCAGCGCGCAGGCTGTGCCCGCCGAACGCAGTCGGATCGAAGCCCGCGGCTCCAGCATACCGCTTCACGATGTCTCCGATGCTACGATCCGTCAGCGCTTCGGCTCGGATCCGGCCAGACCGGGAGATCGGCCGGAACACCGGCCCGTCCGTGATCTCGGCCGCCATCAGCCATTCTCTGAGCAGCGCCACGGGCCGAACGTGTCGACCGTGCGGGATCGCCTTCTCCGCTCCCCTGCCCTCCTGATCGGTCTTCGATCGCCGGATCAGCACCCGCAGGCCATCGGCATGGTCGGTCAGGTCCGAGACCAGCAGAGCGGCGAGTTCCGACCGCCGGAAGGCACCAGCAAACCCGAGCCCGAGCAGAGCCCGATCGCGCTTCCCGGCGAGGCCAGGCGGGGCGTGCGAGAGCATGGCTGCTAGCACCTCGGCGGTCGCGGCCGTCTTCTGGCGGATCTCCGTGCCGGGCCGGCGTCGAATGCCTTTGATGACCGCATGCACCGTCTCGTGCGCGCCTGGGTCCGGTAGGTCGGCGAGCTTGTGCGCATAGGCGATGGCCGCGAGCCGCCGGCCGATCGTGGACGAAGCCCGCCCGGCTGCCGCCTCGTGCGAGAGGAACGTCGCCACCGTCTCGGGCGCCGCCGGCAGCGAGGACACGCCATGCCCGCCGCACCAGGCCGTGAAGGCCGTCCAATCCGACTTATAGGCCCGCACCGTCGCGCTTGCCTTCGAGGCGCGCTGATAGTCACGCACCAGGGCGAGCGCTTCGGCCGGCAAGTTGCCCTCGGCGACGGGCAGAACCGCGACGGACCGCATCGACGGTTCAGAACTCCGCATCGCATCCCCTTCCGGCACCGAGCGCATCTGCGATCATGCCGCCGATCGCGCCATCCGCCCAATCGTTCGGAAGGCCCATGTAATGGCCCGGCCTACGGATCATGCCGCAGACGAACCGCTCGCCGTCGCGTTCGAGCGCCTGGCACGCACCCTCGGCCGGATGGCCGGGAATGTGATCGAGCGCCACGCCACAAGCCTGCGTCGCGCAGCAGTAGCCGCAACCGTTGCACGGTGAGCCATAGGCTGGCTTCACCGGAAGGCGCTCGCCGTTGGTCCCATCTATCAGAACGATCGCTGCCATTGAGACCGCCTACCGGCTAAAACTTCTGAGAATGCGTTTTATCGGAACTTACACGCCATAAATGCCAACCGCAAGATACGTAAACTGTAAACCTACACCTAAATTCAAACGGCAGACCTAAACTGGTTACCTAGAGGTCAAGCTAAACGGTATCTTTGGACCTTAGACCTACACCGTTTTAGAAAGCGCGCCGGAGGTGAGTCGATGCGGGTTGTCACGATCTTGGGTTTGAAGGGTGGAAGCACGAAGTCCACACTCACGGCGCACCTCGCTGTGGCTGCTCACCACGCCGGTATTCTGAGCGCGATCGTGGACACCGATCCTCAGGCGACGCTTCGGATGTGGTCCACACGAAGGCAGACGGACGGGCCGCCGGTTAGGCCAGAGACGACGCCGGACTTCCTTGAACCCACACTGCGCGAGTTCGAGAAGCAGGGTGCCGAGTTGGTCCTGATCGATACGGCGGGTAAAGCCGAGATCATGGGCAAGCGAGCGGCTGAGTTGTCCGACCTCGTGCTGATCCCATCGCGCACGTCGTTGGCCGACATGGATGCCGTGCCGACCTCACACACGATGGCCAAGGGCCTGGGCAAGCCGAACTTCGTCATCTTCACTGATGTGGATGTGAGCGGTGCGAAGAAGGATGTGAAGGAGGCGGCTGCAGGGTTCGTCTCCCGCGGTATCCCGACCGGTCGCGAGCATGGTGCGCCCTTCATTTGTCACCGCAAGGGCTACAAGTCTTGCCTGATCGACGGCAGCACGATCCAGGAGATCGAGCCGAACGGAAAAGGGGCTGAGGAGATCGATGCTCTGTTCCGATGGGTGGCAAAGCAGGTGGGTATCAAGGTGAAACGCAAGCGGACGGAGAAGCAGAATGGCTAAGCGGCCGAGCCTGTCCGCATCGTTCGTGGTTGGAGAGCAGCCTATCCTAGACCCTACACCTCAACCTAAATCTACACCTCAACTTCAAGGTTTAGGTACACCTACACCTAAAGTGCGCGACCATCGCGAAAACCGACAGGCGTTCACGGTGTGGCTGGACCGGGAGCTCATCGCAAAGGTGCGTAGCCTGTCCCGCGAGCTGGTTGCCGAACACGGTCGGGCAGGTAACTCCATCGAGGCGCTGGTCACTGAAGCCATGCATGAAATTCTTGCAAAGCACAGCCGGTAAGAGGTGCACCAGAGTTGGACTGACGTGCTACACGTTCCCGCTCCCGCCTGTGATCCGGCATTCCGCTCGGCCAACGTTGGTCCGGCGCTTTCAATTTGCCATCGCGCCGCTAGCTTCATCTGCAGCGAGCAATTGAGGTCGATGGAGCGGTCAGCACACTTTATGGACATCACACCACTGCTCAACGATCAGCAAGAGGCTCTGGTCAAAGCCGCCGAAGAAGCGGTCCTGGAGCCATTGGCAGACTTTCCGCATATCGAGCTGCGTTCGGGCGTGGAGCCGTGGGACAAGCGGCGCACCGCCGGCAAAATCCTACGTATCGAAATTCCTCACAAAGCTCATTCCGTACTGAATGTTAGCGCGGATCGTCCAGACCCGGTAATGCTGATCGAGGCAGCACATGAGGGCCGGCAATCGCACCTCATTCCTCTCCGCATCGCCCGCATGGCTTCCTCACCATTCGCTTTTCTGCGTGGGGCTGCCCAGGTCATGGCCTGGGACCTCGCTCATGGTCCTCGCACCGCAATCGATGTGGTTTTGAACGGGGACGCACACATTTCCAATTTCGGCTTGTTCGGCACCCCGCAAGGCGATGTCGTATTGGATCTCAACGACTTCGATGAGGTCACAGTTGGACCGTGGGAGTGGGATCTCAAGCGGCTCTGTGCGAGCATCGAGGTGGCAGCTCGCGACGCTGACGTGCCCCCATCTGAGCGTCGGGACGCGACGCTGAGTGCCGTGGCAGGCTACCAGCACACGATGAACGATCTTGCCCCTCGCGGATCGCTCGAAGTCTGGCAGTCCGCATCGCGAGCCGACGATCTTGTCTTCGCCGGGATCGAGATCGATGCGCGATCTCAAGCTGTCGTAGCCAAGGCCGTCGAGAAGGCTCGGCGAAAGAACAACCAGAGCCTGCTGGCCCGCGTTGGCGAGCGTCGCACGGACGGAGGCTGGCGCTTCCGCGAGGATGCGCCGATCCTCGTTCGGGTTGATGATGCAACGCGTGAAGCTGTGACGGGCGATCGGCGAGGCGGCCTGCGTGTCCGTGCACGGCGCCAATCGTCTCGGCTCGAACTCGCTGATCGACCTGGTGGTGTTCGGCCGGGCGGCGGGCCTGCGCTGCGCCGAGATCGTCGAGAAGGGCGGCCGTCAGCCCGA
>NZ_JAKSYF010000171.1:0-25847 GCF_022829745.1 Methylobacterium sp. E-016 | reverse complement strand
TGCCCTGATTGGATCTACAACAACCGTAACCAGGTCGAGCGCCTCTGGGCCAGGCTCAAAGAGTGGCGCGCCATCGCCACCCGCTACGAGAAGACTGCCGTCAGCTTCATGGGCGTCCTCTCCCTCGCAGCCGCCCTCGATCGGCTCAAGCGATGACACGGCCTAAGCGGAGAGTGGGATGCCTTCTCTGGCTCCGTCGCGATCGGACTTTGCTGCTGAGACCCTGCGCACCTTGGCGAAGGGTGCGCATAATCCAGATCAGATTTTGAAGTCAGATGGCGTTGCCTACGATCTACCCCGGCAAGGCGCGCTCTGAAGCAGCGATGCCTGACGGAGTAGGACTGCAGCCTCACCGTGATCAATGGATGCGGCGGAGTATTTGCCTTGAGCACCGCCTCCGCTATGACACCCTAACTCCCACCCAGGAAGCCGAGAGAGCATTTTGATGCCCCATCAGACCGTCGTTTCAGCAATCGAAAGGTTCGAGCAAGAAACACGCCCTTCACTAAGCCTGCCCTCCAATTCCGGGTGGCTGTTCTTGATCAACGACACGAACAGCTTTTTGCGGCAGCAGTTCGGATTGCTCCCTTGGGGCGATTACGAGATGCATCAGACGACTGAGATGCTCGCCGCACGCGCTGCCGAAGTCGAACAACTCGGCGCCAAGTTTATGACTTTTGTCGTTCCTGAAAAAAGCGCGCTGTACAAAGAGTACCTACCTCCTCCACTTGACAAAGCCGTTGATGGGAGCAGGCCAGTGGTTAATTTGGCTTCTTCTGGCATATTACAATACGCTCTGGAGCACCTAGTACGATTTAAGTCGTTTGCCCCCTTGTATTTTCGAGGCGACACTCACCCGAATCGGACTGGCGCATATTTGATCTACAGATATATTCACGAGGCGATATCTAAGCATTTCAACATCGGAGCGGCAGTTCAATTCGCTGAATTGAAGCCCGACATGATCGGCTATGACGGCGATCTTTATAAAAGCGCGGGCGAACCGCTGATCAACGAGGCTGGTCGGGACAATTTCGAGCGGACGGTTAGCTTATTATCACCAGGACACTCACTGGAGTATAGCATGAGATTGAAACACGTCGGGCGTAAAAGCCGGGATGTAGATCCACCGGCTTATGCGGTGAGGCTTGGGGAACGGCCGTTTGTCTGTACCGAACAACCGGGAAGCGCTCTCCCGCGCTGTGTCATCATACGCGACTCGACCTCTGATCTAATGGTAGATTATCTCTGTGACCACTTTTCTCGATGCGTTGCGTATTGGCGAGAGGGAAACATCTACACAAATATTATAGAAGAAGAGCGTCCGGACTTCGTAATACACATTATGGCGGAAAGGTTTGTCTACACTCTCCCGACAAGCATTCCACTGCGTACGCTGCCTTGATTCATTACTGAACGTGATCGACCGTCAACGTCGACATAGCTTTCCACATATGATGGGTCCCCGTGGGCGGAGTAAAGGTGATGTTGAGACCATTGTTTACCGTATCTGCCGAAACGGTGATTGATGCGGTGGACCCCGCCCCTGTACTAAAGTCTGGCCCTGTGGCCGAGCTCGCGTCCCCAGTGTAGACCGTTGAACCAGTCGACCCACGAGTGAGAGCACCCGCACGAAACTTCCAGACGGCAGAGTCGCCATTCGTGGCATTAAGCGCCGTGACGTTGAACGCGACATTATGAGCACTAACCGCCTGTACTGTTAGTACGTTCTGGGTGCTCGCGGTCAAGGCGTCAGCGGTAAGGCGGAATGCCCCCGTCCCTGCCCCTCGGAACTGATGCAGGCCCCTTTGTGCGTCACCACGATTCGCAAACGCACCGGCCGAGAAAAACATAGCATTTTTTTGGGCATAGTCGTAGGTTCCGCGACCGAATTGTGTAACATTAGACCCGAGAGCATTGTGAAATGAACCAAATTGCACGTTGTTCGCGCTGCTTGGGCCGTTGTTGATGATGTCGCTTGTGTGGCCGTAGGCAAAACCGTTCAGAGAAAACCGCGTAATACCATTGATGCTCGCGCGGTTGCTGATGAGGTCTCCCGAGTCCGTGGAAACTTTAATAGATGCCCCCGATGGCGGGAGAACGATAGCACTTCCGTTGTCATACTGCCCAGAAAGGACAGCAAGCGTACCCGTACCCCCCGTCACCGTGAAGTTGTTGTAAGTAGACGCGGTGAGCGGAGGTTCCGTATAGAGGCCCGTGTTGAGAACTGACGCGGTTGTTACGCTTCCCAATCCGTCAGTCGCTGTCACAGTGAAAGAGGTCGGGGCGATCCCTGTGCCACCGGATACAGTCAAGACATCACCGACCGTGTATCCACTGCCACCCTTAGAGACGTTAAAAGCGGCAAGGCGGTAATGAGCGAAGGTCGCCGAGGACATATCAATACCGGCTGCGGAAGGACCTACAAAACGCCAGTAAGCGTCGACTGGATAATTGGAAGATCTAAATATCCCGCCAGCCCAGTTTGTACCGAGACCTCCCACTGCGTTGGATCGATTGAAGTTCATTACTATGCCGGCCGCGGCGATATCGTACCCACTGTCATTGATGTTCATGTCTCCCAGAAATTCAATGTACTGACCGTCTGCACCGCCATAAAAATTTCCAGCGAGGCAGGCGATCTCGGGGTTTGCCAGGAAGCTGCGGGCTCCCGCTTTGGTTGAGCCAACGACGCCGAAGCATTCAATAGCGGTAAGATCGCCCTGGCCGTACTGATAGAGTTGAAAAACTTTGCCAGCGGTGCCCGTGCGGCCATCGTTTCCTACTAGCGAGTTATTCCATCCGCTCGTGTTGTAGACGGACAGGATTTCCCCCGAGCTTTCATAGAACTGCTGATAGCCACGCGCCGGTTGGCCAAGGGTGCCTGCTCCTGCGATAATATGCTCATGCGCCGAGCCGACAGCTCCCAGGTCGCCATTAAAGGCAGTTGACGCACTGGAGAAGTTGCCGAGTGTTTTGGGGAATGTTTGCAGCGTGGTGAAGGTCGGGGCGCGCTTGTTTCCATCTGCTGTGATGAGACGACCTGGGCCTTGAAATGGGCCCGGCAATGTTGTCAGACCAAAGGTCGTCTTGCAGGCATTAGCCGGCGTTTCGGGGATGGCTGAACGACCTGCTGATGCCGCGGCGGATACAGCAGAACTGTCATCGGTCGTCCCGTCGCATCTGCCCCCGAGATCAAGCAAGCTAGGTGTATTGGCGCTCCGCGCCGCATTGATGCGAGCCGTGGTCCCACCCGTCGCATCCCATCGTTCGACGGCTAGGCCTCCCACCGGCAACACCTTCAGCAATGAGCCCCGACCGATCGTGCCATCCACGTTCTCGAAGAAGACCGTTTTATTTGCGCGATTGAACGCGATCTCACGCTGCGAGAACATCGGTGGAGCGTTGCACGGCTTCCTGGTCGAATAGGAGCTAAAGGTGAGAGGGAGCGCGCTAAGCGCCAGGACCGTGACAAGACTGCGTGTAGAGAAGCGGAGCATGCGAGGTCTCTGTTCAGAAGACGTCAACGTTAAAAACTTCATAGACCGTCCCGCCCTCCTCGACCCATAAGTCGGCTCGGGCAAGGAGGTCCGGCTGTTGCGACGCATCCGGGTGCGGGGCCGCGAGCGCGTCGACATGGTGTTCGCCTTCTCGACTGCCGCCTGCAACGTCATCAGCCTGCCAAAGCTGCTGTCCGACGCCATGGCGGCCTGAAAGTGCCGTCGCAAGGGCCGCTCCGTCACAGGCCGGTGGGCAAGGCAGGGGACTTCGGAACACCTTCAAGCCCCGTCTCCGTAGGCCACGACCGTCAGCTCTCAGAAGACACCCCCAAACCATTAAGTCAGGCCAACCGGTTTTCTTTTTGAACAGCCTGTAAAACAATAACGAGAGTGCTCCACAGGATGGAATGCACCGTAGCGCTCAATCTCTGTAGAACGATTATCAATGTCAGAACGGCGCTCCAGTCCCCAAGAGGAGCCAACAAGTGGCATACTTCGTTTGTTAGACCTAGCTGGCGAGCGACTCTTTCGCATGCGTCGCACTTATGAGACCCAACCCATTTCAACCATAACCAAGCCGAAGTCACGGAATATTAAGAGAATCGCCAACGGATCTAATAACGAAAACCGAACAATATCTACTATAAACAACCCAAGACAAGAATTTTCAAAATTCGAACAGCAACGATACTATAGAATCAAAGGCCTCGAAATCAAAGCCGGCTCAACAAACTTTTTCAGAACCGAGCTAGGGCTGAGTTGGATTCGCACCGACTCTGCAGCCTTCGCTCCAATCTCAGCACAGCGATCACTGTCATGGAGTTGCAATATATATTCTGCGGCGGCATTTATATCCGGCTCTGCCCACAAGCTACCTTTCGAATACGGACCAAACGCTCTAGCTGTCGGTAGTACGTCACAATCGACTAAGTATGAATTTTCATCCGACATGAACTGAAGATTGCCAGAATACCTAGTCGCAATAACAGGTTTTCCCAGTGCCATGGCTTCAGCGATTGTTAGTCCGAAACCTTCGAAGCGATGTAGAGAAATATATGCGTCAAGACCCAAAATGAATTGTCTAACTTCATTCCGACCCATTGGACAATAGAAAAACTCTACATACGGACGATGAAGCATATCAAGAATACGCCGTCCCCTAAAATCAAAATCGTCTCGCCCCATTATCTTAATACGGAGCTCGATATCAGCGCCAAGATCGCGCGCTCTGTCACAGGCATCGATTATAGCTAGAGGATTCTTGCGCTCGATCACAGATTTGCAATCGAACATAAACCCGAGAACCAGCTTTTTAGCTCGAGCGGTCTTAATTACTGCAGGCACGTCGGCCGCCGAGAATTCCACAGCATGCGGAACCACCCGTACCTCCTGCCGGATCGTTTCCGAAATGGCAGCCGCAGATGCGGCACTCGGGCTCCAAATCTCATCGAAAAGTCGGCCAAGACTCTCATAAGCAGTAGGTAACTTTTCTGTCTCCCATACCCAATAACCGCATTTGAATCTTCCGTGGAAGTCTGCGGGAAGAAAGTTCATAGCAAACGTCACCGTATCAGCATTGGCAATAATGATGGAACAGTCCGGAGATTTGTGGTAGGTGCCGAAGAATTCTTCCGTAAGCAGCTGAGGTTCAACAGAACGAAAGTCCGGCAGGACAAAGCATCGGATATCAAAATTACCGCTTTCCAAAGTTCTCAACATGCTTCTTGCCGACTCTCCCATTCCCGTGTGCGAGTGGAAAAACCCAGCGAGGTTGATCTTCAACTTGTTATTCATGCGATGGGAGGTGCCGGAAACGGACTCGACTTCCAAGCAATCAAGACGACCTGCAGATTCTGCCTTGATCGGTGAGAATAGCGCGGTAACGGATATCGTCTTTTTCGCATACGCGCTCCGGTATGAGCTAGCTGAGTCGCTAGTGGAGTCTACGATGCACTTCGGCTCCTTTCGGCCAAGCGAAACTGGAGTCTCTATTAAAGCACACGCCCCACCTTCAGAGCCGGACTCACAAGACGTCAAAACCCATTCATTCGCGCCAGAATTCTCGTCAACAACGTCCTTTGTGTAACATAGCCCTAGGTGTCTAATGTATTCTTTTTCGAGCAAGAGAAAGCACTTTACCAACGATATCTGCCTTAGGGAGAAGTTAAAATCGTCCCTATTCTGCTCTAACCACGAGCAAAACTGAAGCCCAACCTCCAGGTTCCAGATTTCAGAAAACATCTGTCGAACGTCCGCCAGCTGAAAGTACAGATGCAAGATCTTGGCGGCAGATATCATACATTCTTCGCAATCTTTCTCCTGGTCGTTTTCGTCTAAGGACGGAAACCCAAGCCGCTGTCTACACCAACTGAGAAAATATTGTAATTTTGCCCTGTCAACAAACATGTTTTTAAAATTCTGTAATAGGTCTAAATTCTCCTGCATTATTACCCGCGATAAAAGCGCAAACTCGTCGGAACGGTTTTGGCCGATCTGTAGTGACTCTCCGAAATAGCTAACTGCAAGACCGAGCCCCTCCGCCATGAGGCCCGATTCAAGCATCCAAGTTCTAAATCCAACATCTTGCGGATCTTGGGAAGCGAGAGGAAAAGCTTTTCCGACATCAGGACGCGTTGCAAGAAACGCTTGGGATATAAGGGGCAGCGGATCACGCCGGGTGTAATCGGCAGTACATATATAAATAAGGAATTCAGGAAGATTCTCTGCAGGCGAAGGGAGTGAGCGGCGTGATTTTATAGCAGTCCTGAAAATCCAGTTAAGTATCTTGTTGTTCGGCAAACCAAAGGCAATTTCACTGAAGTAATAGGGTAGCTGTGAATTGCGTGTATGTCCCTCATTCACAACAAGAGATGCATACTTCTCAAGAAGTAATTGTAACTCCCGGGCAAATGGATGCCGATATCGATTTTGGTGCCGAGAAAGAACCTCCTTGTCCAATGGGTTGAAGCCGCTGAAGTGAAAAAACACTAATGGAAGTCCGCAACAAAAAAACCGATCCCCCTCGATCTGTAAATCTCGCTCGTGCAAGTTCCAATAAGCAACGTTGTATCCAGGATGCTTCATGACATAACAGTCACAAAAACTTGGCAATAAGTCGCCCCATTTTTGGTCCACGAACAGCCCGTTTGGCAAGTCGACTACACAGTCAGAGAAAAGCTTTTCCTCCCACCACGTGACGAAAAGCTCAACATTGCTTCTATTCGACAAGCCTAAAAATCCAAAGTTATAGACTCCACTTCGGATTATATTTAACTCTGACGGCGCCGCCGAATCAAAGTAGGGTGTCAAAATGTGAGGTGTAACTACAGCATCATGGTGCTCGAGAAGGCTCATAGCTTCTGTCAGACGCTCAAAAGCTAATATATCCGGGTCGAGATAAATAACGGACGAAAAACTAAACGTCGAAAATAGAAACCTGAAGCAGAAAGGCTTTATCGCCGTATTCATCTCCATGATAGTGTACATATTCACCATCACCTCGACTAATGGAATGCCGACCGAATCAAGATTTATTAGTTCGTAATAGTCCCGAGTGATATCGTATCCCTGCTCCTTGTCGCACAAGAAGACAAAGCGCCTACTCTCCGGATGAAGTTCGCTGAGTGATCTCATAAGAACCACCGCAGAACTAAGATAATTCTTTGAAATTATTGTGAAGAAAGCTAAGTTTTGCATTATCTTAACCAACTAACGCTTGGGGATCTGGGGACGATTCCTGAAGTTATTCCGTAGATGGCGCCGAACAAAAGTTGATCCTTTATGCAGCGTTTAATGTTGCGGCACAACGAAGGCTCATACTATCACCTAACAACCATTAGCACTACCTGAGCGGAAGCTGAGAATTCTTAGCAAATCATCGACCTGGGTAGTTTGCCACTGATCGCGCCCGATTTCGCGGACACGGGGGTTAGCTCGCGTTCCGCTCGGCCTGCTCGGGGGTGACGTAGCCGAGAGCCGAATGGATGCGCTGCCGGTTGATGTCGCCCGCAATGTAGGCGAACAAGTCGCGTCGGGCCTCGTCCCGGGTCGTCCATCGTCGCTGGTTGTGCACGCGGCCAACTTCGGCGTCTACGGCGTGCGCAAGGTCTGGCGGCAGCTCGCCCGCGAGGGGACCGTGACCGCCCGGTGCACCGTGGCTCGGCTGATGCGAGCGATGGGCTTGGCCGGGGTGGTGCGCAGGCGCAGGGTCCGCACCACCGTTCCCGATCCGGCGGCGGTCTGCCCCCGCGATCGGGTCAACCGCCAGTTCAAGGCCGCGTGCCCGAACAAGCTGAGGGTCGCGGATTTTACCTATGTCGCCACATGGGGCGGGTTCGACAACGATCGCCTTCGTGATCGACGTGTTCGCCCGCGGGATCGTTGGCTGGTGTGTGTCCCGGTCGGCCCAGGCGGACTTCGTGCTCAATGCCTTGGAGCAGGCCCTACACGAGCGTCGCCCCTTCACCGGCAGCGGCCTCGTCTGCCATTCCGACCGCGGGTCGCAATACGTGAGTATCCGCTACACGGAGCGCCTCGCCGAGGCGGGTATCGAGCCCTCCGTCGGCAGCCTCGGGGACAGCCACGATAACGCTCTCGCCGAGACGGTGATCGGCCTGTTCAAGGCTGAGGTGATCCATCGGCGCGGGCCGTGGCGATCCTTCAAGGCAGTGGAATACGCCACCCTCGAATGGGTTGATTGGTTCAATCACCGCCGGCTGCTCGAACCGATCGGCAACATGCCTCCCGCCGAGGCGGAAGCGCGCTATCATGCCCAGGCCGAGGTCCAAGCCTTGGCCGCCTGACCCAAACCAAGCGGCCTCTGGGAAACCCGGGGCGTGTGTGGATGCCCCCTGTTTGGCAAGCTTGATCTGCGATGTTTCGGCGGGGTCTTCGATCGGACGTGTGTCAGGCCTCACGATGTGGCCTTCGATGACGCCACGGGCCGGTATGCTGTTCGGAAGGCTGGGTTCACATCGGTTCAGAGAGCTGCAAGCGCTCGAGCCCCGGGTCTGAATGTCCCTGCCTTGAACTTCGAAGTCCGTGTCGCCTACTCCTCGTCGATCGCTCGCCCCGGCCTTGCGGCCATGGTGTGCCTTCGCCCTGTTGCGGGGCTCGGGTCACGCCATCCGGTAATCTTCCTGCCTCGTCGTCACGGCCCAGATCATCCGCGCCATTTTGTTGGCCAGCGCGACCGCCGCGACCATCTTCGGTTTGCGCGCCACGAGGGTCGCGAGCCAGCGGTTCGTGCTGCCGCCCTTGCGAACCACCCAGCGGATCACGCTCATGGCCCCGACAATGAGCAGCCGTCGGATATCGGTCTGGCCCATCTTGCTGACGGAACCAAACTTGGCCTTGCCGCCCGTGGATCGCTGCCGTGGGACGAGGCCGAGCCAGGCGGCGAAGTTGCGTCCGCTGTCGAACGTGCCGAGATCCGGAGCGAAGGCAGCCACGGCCCCCGCGGTTACCGGCCCGATCCCCGGTATGGTGCACAGGCGTCGCAGATCAGTGTCCGTCCGCGATGCCGTCTCCAGTTCATCCGCCAGCTGCTCGATCACCTCCGTCAGCCTCGCGATCTGGTCGAGATAGACCGACCCCATCGCGCGCACCGCGCCAGGCAAGTCGCCGACCTCGTTGGCCAGAGCCTCTTCCAGCACCTTGAGGTTCGCCGGCCCCTTCGGAGCGACGACGCCGAATTCGGCCAGGTGGCCACGAAGCGCGTTGATGAGTTGCGTGCGCTGGCGGACCAAGCACTGATGGGTGCGGAACGCCACCGCGCGCGCCTGCGTCTCGGCGCTCTTCACCGTCACAACGCGCATGCTCGGGCGCGAAGCCGCCTCGGCGATCGCCTCCGCATCGGCGCGATCGTTCTTCTGGCGCTTGACGAACGGCTTCACGTAGACTGCCGGCACAAGCCGGACCTCGTGGCCGTTATGCTGGGCCACGCGACCCCAGTGATGGGACGTCGCACACGCTTCCATCGCCACGACGCAAGCCGGCTGATCCGCCAGAAGCGCCGCGAACCGAGCCCGCGACAGGGCACGGTTATAGAGAACCGATCCATCCGGTCTGACGGCACAGACTTGGAAACTGCCCTTCGACAGATCGACTGCCAGCATGCTGATGTTCGTCGTCATCGATGACCCCTTCGATCGGTTCCAATTGAACCGTCAGGCATATGAGATGCCGTTCGGTGGGGGCATCCACCGCATCAGTTCACAACTTGAACTGAAGGCTACATACTAGAGCATTTTCGGGCTGCGCTGAATCGCGTGGATGGGGTTCACGCGGCGCTGTTGGACTGATTCACTGATCGCTCCGGAGAAAGAGCGAAGCATGGGCCGACCCTACAGCCAGGATCTGCGCGAGCGCGTGGTGGAGGCCGCGGCCGTGACCTCGCGCCGCTAGGCGGCCGCGCGCTTCGGGGTCGGCATCGCCACCTCGATCCGCTGGATGGCCGCGCTTGCGACGACGGGGACGGTGTCCGCTCGTCCGCAGGGAGGGCGCGTCGCTCGAAGCTCGACCCGCACGAGGCGTTCCTGCGTGCGCTGATCGATGCGAAGGCCGATGTCACCCTGGAGGAGATGCGCGCAAGGCTGCGGGACGAGCACGATCTCACAGTCGGGCTCGGCACGCTGTGGAGTTTCCTCAACGCACGCGACCTGACGTACAAAAAAAGACAGCTCACGCCGCCGAGCAAGAACGCCCGGACGTGAAGGCCGCGCGCGAGGCGTGGTTCGAGGGCCAACTCGATCTCGACCCTGCGCGCCTGGTTTTCCTTGACGAGACCTGGACCTCCACCAATATGGCTCGCACCCGCGGACGGTCGCCCCGTGGCGAGCGGCTGCGCTCACCCGTGCCGCACGGCCATTGGAAGACCACAACCCTGGTGGCGGGCCTGCGCCTGTCCGGGATCGCCGCACCGTTCGTGCTCGACGGGCCGATCAACCGCAACGCCTTCCAGACTTACGTCGATCAGGTCTTGGTGCCTGAACTCATCCCCGGCGACATCGTCCTCATGGACAACCTCGGCAGCCACAAGGGTCCGGAAGTGCGGGCGGCGATCGAGGCGGCAGGCGCACGGCTGTTGTTCCTGCCGCCCTACTCGCCCGACTTCAACCCTCGTATGGATGGCTCCTGCGGGTCAAGGATGTCGGATCGGTTCGGGTGAACTGGTCGGTTGCGGCCATGTATACGGCGTCTGATCTGCAGCGGGATCGCCGCGCGCCCTGATGAAGTCCGCTTGGAGAACAGGTCCCACTCAATCGAGCGCGCTCGAAGCGCTTCGGATTGATCGGGGTGTCCTGGTTCTTCCTCTCCGTTTGTTCGCCATCACCTCACGTCGCCCTGACCGTTCGTTCAGCCGTTCAGGCGGTGGTCGCCTGCGGCTGGTAGCGTGAGCCGTCCCTGAGGACAGCGAAGATCGTTCTTGCCATGCGATGTGCCAACGCGATGGCGGCGACTTTCGTCTTCTTTCGGGCCAGCATGTCGGACAGCCAGTCCTGTCTCGGGCCGCACCTGGATCTCACCATGATCTGCGACATGGCGCCTAGATAAAGCAGCCGCCGAATATACCGGTTGCCCATCTTCGAGATTCGCCCGATCCTCTGTTTACCGCCGGTGGAATGCGGCTTGGGGGTCAGGCCGAGCCAGGCGGCATAGTCCCTCGCGCAGTCGAAGTTACCGACGTCCGGCGTCGTCGCTACGATGATCGTCGCCGAGAGCTTACCGACGCCCGGGATCGTCGCCAGACGCTGGCTCGTCTCGCATTAGGCGTGTTTCGCTTCGATCTCGCCCGTCAACCGCTCGATCCGCGTATCGGTGTCGACCAACTGCTCGAAGAGCAGACTGACGGGCAATCGGGCCGCGTCCGGCAGTTGGTGCAGTTGCGTCCTCAGCCGATCGACATTCTGCGCGCCCTTGGCTGCGATGATGCCGAACTCCGTCATGTGAGCGCGGATCGCGTTGCCGATCTGCGTGCGCTGGCGGACCAGAAGATCCCGCGTGCGGTGGAGAACCAGGACCGCAGAGCAGGCTTCGCTCTTCACCGCGACAAACCGCATGGAGGGACGCGTGACCGCTTCACAAATGGCGGCCGCGTCGGCTGCGTCCGTCTTCCCGCGCTTCACATAAGGCTTTACGTAAGACGGTGGCATCAGCCGGACGTCATGACCCAGTTCCTGAAGCCTGCGCCCCCAGTCGTGAGCGCCCCCGCAAGCTTCCATGCCGACTAAACATCGCGGCTGCTTCTCGAAAAACGCGAGCAGCTGGCTTCGACGGAGTTGTCGACGCACGAGAACACGACCGCTCGCATCGACACCGTGGATTTGGAAAACGCTCTTCGCGAGGTCGATACCGACCGTAACAAGTTCGGACATGGGTGGCTCCTCAGCTTGAGGCGACAACATCCCGACTATGCCCCAACGCAACGCCGGGAGCAGGAGCCATCCACACCATCAATCGAGATGGCCTTCTCAATCGAGATGGCCTTCTCAAAGCTGAGGCCCTACTGCGAAAGGCGGCCGAACGCACCGTCGAGGGTTTGTGGTCGGCCATGGGAGGCCTCGTCGACACCATCACCCCGGACGAGTGCGCTAACTTCTTCGCCGCTGTAGGATACGAACCAGATTAAACCGAAAATGCTCTAACTGTTCAGTTGCGGGGTGAGATGGGTTGGATCGTATCTGAAGCGGTATGGTTCTTCTGCTCAGGCTCGGCAGGTCGCTTCGTATGTCGTGAGGCCGCGTAGTGTCCTGACCCGCCGAGCGAAGTTGTAGGCACCCAGGAAGGCGGGAGGTGTTCCCGCAGCTGATCGTGGCTGGCGTCGTGGTAGCGTTTAACCGTCGCCTCCTTAAAGGTCCGGTTTGCTGCTTCGTGCTGCCCTCCTCGGGTGATACGCTCGAATTGGCCATAGGTTCACGGGTGGTTTGGTTTGGTGAGCCGATGCTCGATGTCATGCGCCCGGCAGATCTGGTCGAAGCGGTTGACGCGGTACAGGGCGGTTGGGCCGCGGCGGTTCTTGGGCAGCTCGGCGAACTGGATGCCGCGGTCGGTCAGGATGGTGTGCAGGCGGTAAGGACAGGCCTCGAAGAGCGCCTCCAGGAAGGCACAGGCCAAGGGCCCCTCAGCGTGTTCGTGCAGCTGAGGGAAGGCGTATCTGGACGTCCTGTCGATGGCCATCCAAAGTTACAGCTTGCCTTCGCCTGTGCGGACCTCCCCGATGTCGATGTGGAAGCAACCGATCGGGCAGGCCTTGAAGGCCTGCTTAGGTGGTTTGTCGCCGCAGACATCAGGCAACCGGCCGATCCCATACCGATTAAGACGCCGATGCAGCGACGAGCAGGTTAGGTGCGGAATGGTGGCCTGGAGCGCGTAGAGGGAGTCGTCGAGCGAAAAGAGCGTGTACCGGTGCAAGGCGACCACCACCGCGTCTTCCTCGACCGTAAGCACGGTGGAGCGCGGCATCTGCGGTTCAATCGCCGTGTCATGCACGAAGGCTCGCATGCGCCACTTCGCGACTGTCTCGGGTTCAGCTTATGCTGCGCGCCAAGGTCTTTGAGCGGAGGTTTCGACCGCTCTGGCGATGCTCTGACCGCGCGTGTGGCCGTGGCACAGCCGTAAAGAACCTGTCCCATAACGCCTTCCGACGTACGTCGGCCTCAGCTAAGCTGACGACATCACAGCGCGTCACTGCACACCTAACCTATTACTGGAAGTTGATAAGAGGTTCACACGATGGAACATCGAAACCTAATCGGGCGTCCTCCAAACACTGAATCTGGCTCAGATCGTCCACGCACCGAAGCCCGTCTGGAGCGGAAATCGAGTGAGGGAGAGCCAAAACACCAAGCTCCGTTCGATACCAAATATTATTGCTGGACTTACGGAAATTATTCCGATTGAACTGATGCGTTTCCATACAAAAACAACGATATCCGAGGCGGCGTAGCAAGTTGAACGGCTCTGTAGCAAGATTTATATCCAAGACCTCAAAATAAACCGCAGGAAGATCGCGAGAAATCATCTTCCTGGCTCCATATATCACCTGCGACTCCATTCCCTCTACATCAACTTTCAACAAAGAGACAGCAGATGGAAAACGTAGACTGTCAAGCGGAATGATCGGAACTCTCGAAAATGGAGGCTGCACTTCCACAGCCTTGCCCAGCCAGCCAGCCAACCTTGCCCAGAAGTGCAGTGAGGTGACCCCGTCAAGCTTAAACGCGCCTGCGTTGTCTTCATTCTGACTAGGACCTGCGAGAGTGACCATGCTGAACTTCGCGCCACAAGCGGCTTGAACAATGCACACGTTCCGAGCATTATTCCGGATACAATTCACCTCAGCCAAGGAAGAAACGACAGGTCGGGGTTCAAATCCCCACACAACGGATTTTTCACATCTCCTCGCAAAGGCAAGGGCATGGGTGCCGATGTTAGAACCAACGTCCAGAACCATTGTACCATCACGTATGTATTGGGCAAGCACATGAATTTCATGCTCCGCCCACTCTCCATACATCTTCAGCGAACGAGTGATAACTTGATCTTCCGCGAAGGCGAGCATAGGACCATAGCGGCATTCATGCACATCTACTACGGAGTCGAACAAAGCCTCAGCCATTGCGAAGTCTTGCGGGTACAGGGAGAAATCTATTAAATTTCACGTGACCTCTTCCCTTCTCATCGCAGCTAATGGACATGGGACCCCACTGGGCGAGGAAGTTTTTGTTTAAGACGGTGCACATCCAGGTCACTGAACAACAGAGCACAGCTGTACGTGGGCCTAAGTAATCCTCCAATGGGCGAATGTTGCAGTTCCATCCGACAGCGTCACGATACACCAGCCCTCCGCGCGCTGAATCAGATCATAACCGCCTAAGCTTCCCGGATCGCGGTCGTCCGCCGCCCTCAGCTTGTCTAGGGCTCTGTCCCATACCCAGCACCATAGTTCCGTGCCTCCAACCCTGGAAATGGAAGCATGCGCCTTATCCACTACCCAGCCGCCCTTGGTGAATAGGATAGCCTGTGTAGGCATCTCACAGCCTGGTGAAGCGAATTCAGCGCGGCAGCTTAGTCGTTCACCATCGATCAAAATGTCAACTACCCGTGCTTTAGCAAAGGAGTTGACAGGCATGAGGTATCCGCCACAATCACAATAGCCGTTCCCTGCATTCCATAAATCAGGCTCAGGAGGAGTCAGGTTCGTCGCCTCCCAGACCAGAAAACAACTTTGATAGAGCTCCTCTTTGAGAACCGATAATAGCGCCTCGTGCTGCACGACCGAGCCAAGGCCGTCGATAATGACTACCTCCTGTCTGTCTTCCTGCCTAGAGCTCAGCAATTCGACAGCAGCTTCGGCGATCTTCGTCGAAAGTATCTGTGTCCCTCTCGCGCCAGATCTGCTAATAATCTCCGTCACGCCGGACATTGTGACCGGATCAAAGTGAACGCCGGGATAAAGCTGCGTAAAAGCGTCAATAGCCAGGTTATCAACGCTTAGAACCTTTACCAGACCTGGCGCAGAAAGGGCCCTGGCAAGATATGACTTTCCAGTGTTTGGTGCCCCGCGCAAAATGACTGCTGTAGCTCGGCGCGCCCGACAATGGAAAACTGTGCGATCAAGAGAATCACCCTTCTCGGAACGACCGACTGGCCTCCATGTGAGTCCAACACCATCAAAGATTTCCGAGAGCAGTTCTATTGTCGGGTAGAAAACAGAGCCGTCAGGTCGGTCGACCTGTTCTAGATGAACGCCTTCCTTTTTAGAAACTCCAGTCTCCACGATTATAAGGCCCGACTGCGTAAGGCAGTTTCTCATGTCTCTCAAAAGCTTAGCGATTTTATCGCTCGAGCCTAAGTAGTGTAGAGTGGAAGCATACAAAATTACATCAAACTTCTCGGGGGGTAAATGGTCCCAAGATTGCTCGATGAACTCTGCATCAGGGAAACGGGAGCGAGCACGCGCAATAGCGAGGGGAAAACTGTCGATTCCTACTACTCGCTTGGCCCCAGCTTCAAGAGCAACGCCGCAATAGTATCCTTCATTACACCCCACATCTAGGAACGTACGGCCCCCCAGAGGAGGCAAATGCAGAGCTCTAAGCTTTGCTCTGCTGTCGACCATTCCCTTTGCGTCGTCGAACGTTTGATATTGATATTCCACGGCTTACCCTCGTTCTAAATCGACACGTCTGCGGCCGATGTCAACCATGGCGCCCACGTGCAAGCGCACCAGCGCGGCCGAAAAGCTTTCATGTATGTAGCTAACTGACCCGCGGACATCCATAGTTGGAGGAGCTCGGTGCACCTTTCGAGTGTTTGAGCGCACCAGATCAGATCTGAGCTCATATCTTAGCACGCCGAACAGCTCTACTATACCATTCCGTCAAAGTTGGAACACCGTAAGATAACCGCGCCGTTTTATGGTGCGAGACCCGCTGCCGGCAACAAGTAACATGTGTCACGAAAAGACATCCTTCTGCTACACGTTTGTGTGTGCAAATACCTCCGGTTTCTCCGATCGTAGCCAGTGCAAGTAACTTCTTTCACTAACCTGAAAGGGGTGAGTGAACTGAGCCTGAAGGTCGCTGCTATTGCGGTACAACACCCGTGCTGATTTCGGAATCGGTGTATTATCGTCGAACCTTCCGTATCGCCAGTATTTAGTAGGGATCCCTGGGAGTTCCGCAGCCGCGATTGCCCTTTTGTACCAGTTCCAAACTTCGAACACGGCCAGCCCTCCACTAGCGTACCGGTCGGTCATGATATCACCCTCTGAGTTTATTTTCGTGAAATGGTAGAAGCGCAGAGGAGAATTATGATTTACAAGAATCCGGCCAGAAGAGCAGATGGTCAAAGTTCTGCGGCTAAGGTTCCAACTTGCCACGTTATACCCTGGGTCTCGCTCGACATGTACATTTCCAAATAGCCCAGGTACGTGGTCACAATATTTCTGATCTGTAAAGATCCCATTTGGAACGTCATCGTAGCAAGCACGGAATAGACAGGATGCCCACCACCGAGCCATCCCTTTTCCGTCTTCATCGTTCCGGACTGCTAGAAAGCCTAGATTGTAAATGCCGTACTTCATCGATGTAATTTCGTTATCGATCACCTCGCTTTCCGTCAGGTTCGGTTCCACCTGATGCGGCGTGAGTACAACCGAGTATTTATCCAGGCGACGCTCAATCTCCGAAAGATCGTGAAAGAGCGCAATATCGGGGTCCAAATATATAACCTTTTCCGCGCCCAAGCTAAGTATATGTAACAGGGCATGTCCCTTGACCGCGGTGCAGGCCTCCACGATGTCGTGCTTGAAAATCCACGACGACCAATTCTCGCCGTACAGTCCCGCGGGGTTCAGTACATAGTCGAACTCGTTGACCCAAAATGAGTCGCTAAGCCCTTCTGGAGGGGTATCGACCATCACCGCCCATAGGGTCCAGCTGGGATGGTTTCGGCGAACGCTCTCGGCGAGAACACGTGCTCTCGATAGGTATGAGTAAGTGAAGCTTGTGTAGAGGTGAACGCCAGACATCAATATCTCGCCTTATCTGTCTGCAAATGCGAGTGCGGCAGTGGTGCCAGTGTGCGTAAGATGTCCCAAGGAGATCGGGTATCTTGCACGCGCGCGGGCGTATCCGACGGCGTGATGTAGCACGAAGAATCCGATCAAATCGTCCGGAGAGTCAAATACAAGTCCTCTACCTGTTCTAGCAATAGTCGCAGTCACGTTTCCACTGTCCGCAAGCGTTACAATGTCACAGCCTGCGGCCAAAGCTTCATACGTTACATACGAAAACGTCTCTGGCCAAGCGGCGGCCATTACTACAAGGTCAATATTATTTTCTGCTAGCAACCTCGTCATTGCTTCCCGGTCGCTCGAAGTGACATCAACCTCAATGGATACCACCTGATCAGAGTAGTAGAGGGAAGATGGAGAAGCAAAGTGAAAAAACTTATATCCGCGCCTATGCCGCGTTTCCTTCATGATGCGCTCAAACACCGCCCATCCTTTGTGGTAGACAGGGAATCCGAGGTAAGCGACTCTAACTGGATCAGCAGATAGCCCAATTTTATCTGGATCTCTCGGGGCTTTCCGAAGCCGATTGGTTGTTACGGAGCAATGTTCGACAGTTATGATTCCTTCCGAATATAGGCTTGTTGATGCTTCCCAGAGCTTCCGCGCGCTCTCGGAAGGTGCAACTACGACAAATCTCGCTTCCTGGAAGAGCCTTCCCATCAGATCCAACTGGAGAGCGCGAGATGTGCCGTAAATGCAGATTCTGCATGCCTCGGATGAGAGCGGAGGGGCATGACAGAACTTAATGTCGTTCCGCAATAAGTTGAAACCTGAACATAGGGAGGAATAGTCGTGTAGCCAGAAGAAGGATCGGTCGGGATTAAGTGCCCTCCTAACTCTGAGTAATCCGTCGACGGAATGACCCAGAGCACAGTGTACAACAAATATTTTCTTCTTCTTGTAGCTATAAGCGAAATGCAACATTGCGCCTTCTATTTCGAGGTCAGTTGCCGCACCTACGACCTTACCGTCGACAACTATGCGCGATATCGCGAATTCTGCTGTTTCCTCTTTCAGTAGTAAGCTGCCGCGCAAAGGTGAGGAGTGGAGATATGTATACTTCCGTTGGTTAAATAGAAGTTGCTCGTCGGAGATGAATATCTGTATCCCGCCGGTGACATTGGTGTAACAATCATGGCTGATCGAGAAAACAAGTCCTTCACTGTTGGATAATGCTGCTTCAAAGATGGCGATAAGCGAAGCTTCGTTCAGACGGACATGGGCCGGCGTTGTATAACCTGCAACTTTATCTTGGGGGGAAGCTAAATTTGCCAGTATGTCTTTTCCAGCGGCACCGTCTTTCTTAGCTGCCCGACCTTCATGCTGTCCTGCTACTACATAGTGCCAAAAAGGATTCACCTGAGCGGACGCAACATCTGGGTTGGTAGCCAGGTAATAGCTTGTGCTGAACCATGGAGTTGGATCGCGGCCTTCCCGCCAACCTGTATAGTAGTAGTGTTCTATCGGATCAACGCCGGCGTCTTTCACGTCAGAATTGTTCCGGATATAGAACGCGCGGTCAAAACAGGCTGCTACGTCTTTCACATCATCGGCGTAAATCTCCTCAGGCCTTTCACCGGCCTCATTTTCTATTTCACGTGAAAGTAGGAAGGATTGTTCGGGCTCCTTCAGGAATTTCTCATAGCTCAGCCGCACCAATCTGTTCGTCAGGTCGACAGGCTTTGTTCTTGCTCGCGTTTCGTCTTTCCTGGAACGAGAGTATGCTGTGTTTAGTTCCGGCTGCGTTGAGGCTTCCGCTTCCTGCGATAGTACGGCGTTGGTAGTCGCAGCGCTGGCAATCGCAGGCGGCACCAGATGTGAAAATCCTGTCGGATTTAGTGATACACCCTGCGTTGAGTATTCTGCTGAGGGAAGCAGCCCCATTTTCCAGCCCCTGAAGCAATAGTGGGCTGAAAAGCTTAAATGAGGCGGAACAGACTCTATTATCTGTGATTTGTAAAATTTGGTATCTATGATTTTCTCTATTACACTAACCCAATCAACATCCGCTCTGCCGAAAACCCCTTCATTTATTGCCTTCAGTGGGACAGGCATTCTGTATAGCCTCCCCTCCTGGCGACCCGACAGCATAAAATGCAGCAATGGATTCATGCCAGATGTGCGTACATCTTCGTTCATCTCGAGGTACGAGCTTGTGTCAAACCAGGCATTAGGGTTCAATCCCTCGAACCACCCTACGTAGAAGAAGTGACGGAGAAGCTGTTCATCGCTCAAGCTGCTGAGGTGTTCATACTGGAATCGATAGAAGATGGGATCGAAATTCGCCCGTAAGATTTCTGGTATCAGTCCACCGTTGAAGGATATATGGTAGTAGTTTACGTTGCTCATCGTTCTTAGCTCTTTTAAATCTGCGGCATAGGGGACGGGGCGATTTGCGGCGTGAGATCGTGGACAATCGAGTATGAGTTTCTCCAGCGCTGCACCTCTATTTTTTTGTTCCTAAGAGTTATATCAGCGCCGCAAATAAATCGTCGAGTGCTGGTTGTTGTGCTTGTGTTAGGCAGGCGCGATTACGTCAAGTCCCACTGGCCTGTTAGTAGCTGCTCATCTTCTAGAATGATTTTCGCCACTTCTGTATCTTGGCTACAAAGTCGTTTTACTAATCTATGCACCTCTAATACCTCTGCAAAATGCTGTTTAATGGGGATCAATGTGCTGACACTGTTCTTGTGCTTCCTGTGGTAGTTCATCGGGCGAGAGTCATGATATACCATGCCCGACATGGCACATGATTTTACGTAGAACTGCCAGTCCCCGCAAATTCTAAATTTGAATGCTTGATCACCTAGCTGGTCATAAACGGTCCGCAGGTGACGCGTTCTCCAGAGCACTGAACTTACGTTCGGTATTATATTTCGGACGGAAAGATATTTTTTTAGAAACTGGTTGGAATTTATGTACTGACTGGTGCCTATCAGCCCGCGCCCGTAGTGCTCGTAAAACGTTTTATATTGGTCTGAGCATATGCCCGGATGCGGGTTATCTAGGGATAAAGAATAGCAAAACGCGAAGTTTGTCTTTGGTTCAATTCTTAGGGCACTCAACATGCGTTCTAGAAATCTTAAATCAGAACTGTCGTCAGCTTCGGCGATCCATATGTAATCCCCTGTGGCTGAGTCGAGTCCTCTTTTCCATTGCCGAAAAGGGCTTCCGGAATTTTGCGTGTTAACCAATATGTAGTTTGAGTAGCTAATTGTTTTCATCAACTCCATAATCACACGCAGCGTTCCGTCTGTCGACCCATCGTCCAGAAATATTATTTCCGCGGGTTTTTGGCTTTGCTTTGTTATGGTCTCAATTCTTTCTCTTAGAAAATTCGCGTGATTATATGCTGGAACAATCACTGAAATGGATGAATGTTGCTGCTTGCATACATCTGCTTTGGAAAGTTTATTGCGGCCCCGGGGCGCTTGGCCTTCATACCTCATGATCAATCTTGCTTTCTTGTCATTCCTGGGCGAGCTTGAGCAGGTTCTGTCCGTAGGCCGTCTTGGCGAACAGCTTTCCTCGGGCGATGAGCTGCTCCTTGCCGATGAAGCCCTGCAGGTAGGCGATCTCCTCGAGGCAGGCGACCTGGAGCCCCTGCCGGTGCTGCAGCGTGCGCACAAACTCGGAGGCCTCCAGCAGGCTGTCATGCGTGCCCGTATCGAGCCAGGCGTAGCCGCGCGACATCCGCTCAACGTGGAGCTGGCCCCGCTCCAGATAGGCCTCGTTGATGCTCGTGATCTCCAGCTCGCCCCGGGGCGAGGGCTTCACGTCAGCAGCGATATCGAGCACCTGGTTGTCGTAGAAGTACAGGCCCGTCACTGCCCAGGGGCTCTCGGGCTCGGGCGGTTTCTCGACGAGGCGCAGCGGACGGCCCTCCTTGTCGAGGGTCACGACGCCGTAGGCCGCGGGATTGTCCACGTGGTAGGCGAACACCGTGGCGCCGCTCTTTCGCGCGCGGGCACGACCCAGCAACTCGCTCATGCCGTTGCCGAAGAACAGGTTGTCGCCGAGCACCAGGGCGACATCGTCCGCGCCGACGAAGTCGCGCCCGATGATGAAGGCCTGCGCCAGGCCCTCTGGTCGAGGCTGCACCGCGTAGGAGAAATGCAGGCCGAACTGCTCGCCGGTGCCGAACAGGCGCTTGTAGTTGTCGAGGTGCTCGGGCGAGGAGATGATCAGAATCTCGCGAATACCCGCCAGCATCAGCACCGAAACCGGGTAGTAGATCATCGGCTTGTCGTAGACCGGCAGTAGCTGCTTGTTGATCGACAAGGTCGCCGGATGCAGGCGCGTGCCGGTGCCTCCGGCCAGAACGATGCCCTTCATGCCCGTGTCTCCTTGGCGGTGTGCTCGGGTCCGACCAGCCGGTCGAGGATGTCGTCGAGGGCCTGCGTCCACGGCCGTGGCATCAGGCCGTAGGCGTCGGTCAGGCTCTGGGTCGAGAGTTGCGAATTGGCCGGACGTCGGGCCCGCATCGGAAAGGCGCTGGAGGGAATGGCGTCGACGGGGATGTTCCGCCCGCCGCGCCCGGCGGCCGCCGCGATGATGGCCTTCGCGAACCCGCACCAGGTCGTGGCCCCCGCATTTACGAATTGATGCGTGCCCGTGGGCGCATCCGGTTCGCGCGCCAGCCTTTGCGCGATCACCGCGAGGCCGGCGGCGAGATCGCCCGCGCTGGTGGGGTTGCCGTGCTGGTCGTCGACCACGCTGAGGCGATCGCGCTCGGCGGAAAGCCGCAGCATGGTCTTGACGAAGTTGCCCGGGTGCGGGCTCACCACCCAGGCGGTGCGGATGATGGCGTGGCGCGGGTTGGCCGCGCGCACAGCGATCTCGCCGGCGGCCTTGCTGGCGCCATAGACGCTCCGTGGGTTCACCGGTGTCTCGGGGGTGCAGGCGCCCGCCCCGCCGCCATCGAAGACGTAGTCGGTGGAAACGTGGACCAAGGGAATGCCCGCCTTCTCGGTGGCGGCGGCCAGCAGCGCGGGGGCGACCGCGTTGAGGCTCCAGGCGGCGGCGATGTCGCCCTCGGCCTTGTCGACGGCCGTGTAGGCCGCCGTGTTGATCACGGCCGCGTAGGGGCGCTCGGCCAGGGCAGCGTCGATCGCGCCGGCGTCGGTGATGTCGAGGTCGGCGCGGGTCGGGGCGTGCAGGCGGAACTCCGCATCCCAGAGCGCGTGCGCCTGCAACTCGGTGCCGACCTGGCCGGCACCGCCGAGGATGAGGATGTTCATGGGGTCAGCCATCCACCGGGTTCAGGCTTGCCTGGCGGGGGAACAGCCCCAGGCCGAGGCGCTCGCCGGTGTAGCGGCCTTCGCGGATCGGACGCCACCACGACTCGTTGTCGAGGTACCAGCGCACGGTCTCCTCCAGGGCCTGCTCGAAATCCTTCGTCGGATGCCAACCCACCTCGGCCTCGGCCTTCGAAGGGTCGATGGCGTAGCGCCTGTCATGGCCCGGACGGTCGGTGACGTAGGTGATCAGCCGGTCGTGGGGCGCCTGCTCCGGGCGCAGCCGGTCGAAGGCGGCGCAGAGTGCCTTGACCACCGCCAGGTTGTTGCGCACCGAGCGGCCGCCGAGTAGGTAGGTCTCGCCGAGGCGCCCCTTCTCCAGCACCGCCACGAGGCCGCGCGCATGGTCCTCCACGTGGATCCAGTCGCGCTCGTTCAGGCCGTCGCCGTAGACGGGCAGGTTCCGGCCCTCCAGCGCGTTGAGGATCATCAGCGGAATGAGCTTCTCGGGGAAGTGGCGCGGCCCGTAATTGTTGGAGCAGTTCGTGATCAGGACCGGCAGGCCGTAGGTCTCGTGCCAGGCACGGGCCAGGTGGTCGGAGGCCGCCTTCGAGGCCGAATAGGGCGAGCGTGGGTCGTAGCGGCTCTCCTCGGTGAAGAACGCATCCGGCGGCAGGGAGCCGTAGACCTCGTCGGTGGAGACGTGGAGGAAGCGAAACCCCGCCTTGGCCTCCCCCTCGAGCCCGTCCCAGTAGGTGCGCGCCCCGTCGAGCATCACCTGCGTGCCGACCACGTTGGTGCGGATGAAGGCGCCCGGATCGGTGATCGAGCGATCGACATGGCTCTCGGCGGCCAGGTGCATCACGGCCTCGGGGGGGAACTCCGCGTAGAGGGCGTGCACGGCCGCCGGATCGCAGATGTCGGCCTCGACGAGCCGGTGCTTGGGGTCGTTCGCCAGGGGCTGCAGCGAGATCGGATTGGCCGCGTAGGTCAGCGCATCCAGCGTCGCGACCTCGTGCCCGAGATCCTGGACAAGGTGCAGGACCAGGGCCGATCCGATGAAGCCGCAGCCGCCGGTGACCAAGATGCGCATGGGACGAATCGATCTCTCGAGGAATCGGGGCGGGCGGGACCCTCCGGACAGGGTTTGGACTTCAAGGGCGTTCGACTTGAAGGAAGCTGGATGGACTTTGACCGGAACGCGACAAGACTCAGAAAAGAGGCGGAAGACCGGCCAGCCGTGGGGCGACCTTGTCCTTGGCCGAGAGATGGGCTTCCGCCGCGCCGACGGGCCAGTCGATGCCGAGGTCCGGATCGTTCCAGAGAAGGCCGCCGTCGTGCTCGGGGCTGTAGACGCCGCCCGCGACCTTGTAGGCCACCATCGTATCCGGCACGAGGGTGCAGAAGCCGTGCCCGAAGCCGATGGGGATGTACAATTGCTCGCCGTTCTCGGCGTCGAGGCGCACTGCCACATGCTGGCCATAGGTGGGGGAAGCGCGCCGGAGGTCGACCGCGACGTCGAGGATGGCGCCGGCCAGAACCTGGATCAGCTTGGCCTGGCCCATGGGATGGCGCTGAAAATGCAGGCCGCGTACGGTTCCTTGAGGCGCGGAGAAGGACTGGTTATCCTGGATGAAGCGGTCGTCGATGCCGGCCTCGGCCAGAACGTCGGCCCGGTACGTCTCCGAGAACCAGCCCCTCTCGTCGCCGAATCGCTTGGGAACGACGCGTTTGACGAGTGGAATGTTCGTCTCGATTACCTGCATTGATCGCTCCCTTAACCCGACCAATGGTGCCCTTTAACACAGCCTCAGTCTACTCAGCTGGGGCACAACTCACTGCCACATTTTATCTTTGCTCCGGCCGGGCATTACTTCTCGCGCAAACCGTGACTCACTCGATCGAAGAGGGGTCCAAGGAAATAGTCGAGAGGCGTCTGCTCCCCGGTCGTGATAATAGCCTCGGCTGGCATCCCGGGCTTGAGCTTGTCCTTTATCTCCGACGGGACGGTTGATGCTTGTACGACCACCTCGCCTTGGAAGTAGATATTTTGTGGATTTTGGGCGTCAGTCACACGGTCATACGAAACCGAGCGAACCTTTCCGAGCATTATGGGAACACGGCGCGAGTGGTAGGTCGGGAATCGAACCTCTGCGCGCAGCCCCTCGGAAACAGAGTCGACGTCATTCGGAGAGATCTGCACACTCACTGTTAGCTGATCGCCCGTCGGGGCGATCTCTAAGATGGTATCTCCGGGCCGGATCACCGCACCGATGGTGAACACCTTGAGGGACTGAACAATACCTGTCCGGGGCGCTCTAACATCAAGGCGGCTTAAGACGTCTTGGGCGACGCGCTCCTTCTCGATGAGATCGGATAAGTTTTTGCGGACTTCGATGATGTCTGTCGAAACCTGCTGCAGGAACTGTTTCTGCGTCTGAATGATCGTCAGCCTAGTTTCGCCGATGGATTGAGCGCCCTTCTTGGCGTCCGAGATCGCGCGGTCCAGCATGCCCTGGAGGCGGATACGCTCGCGTTCGAGCGCGGCCACACGGGACACGGGTACTAGCTGCTTTGCCAGCAGCTGGCGCAATCCGCCAAGTTCCTGATCAATCGTGACCAACTGCTGCTTCGTTGAGTCCGCGTCGTTGGTGAGTGCCCGGACCTCCTGCTCTGTCTGCAGGATCTTGGAGTTGAGGACGTCAACCTGAGAGCGGAGGTACGTGGCTCGCTCTCGGAGATTGCTCTGCTGGTCCTCAATGGCCCGAGCGACGGCTGGCTCATGGGCGCGTGATGCTACGTTTTCGGGAAGGATGATTTTTCCTGTTTGATCGCGCTCCGCGATTAGGCGGGCCTCTTGGATGCGGGCCACCGCTTGCTGGCTTCGAATTGTATCGAGCGATGCTCGTGCCTGGGTCTCATCAAAGCGGAGAAGGACTTGCCCCTCCTGAACCTGGTCGCCGTCGCGGACAAGGATCTCCCGGACAATCCCGCCTTCGAAATGCTGGACCGTCTTTTTGTTCGATTGAGCGATGACAACGCCCGGTGCAATGGCTGCACTCTCAAGCTTGGCGACGCTTGCCCACCCGGCTCCCCCGCCGAAGGCAAGCAAGATCACCAAGTAGGCCGTGAGCACGGGCTTGCGCCAATCCATCTGGATCGGCGGAGGCGGCACAACGAGTGCATGAGTCATGGCCGGTTTCACTATCCTACTTCTGCATGGCGGCTGGAGAGTTGCTGGGGTGCGACGGAGGCATTGCCACGCGGAGCGGGCTGGGGCGTCATCACCGTATCCCGCAGCCCGAAGGTCGAGACAGTTCCATCCTTCAGAACCAGGATGTAATCCACCAGCGTCAGGATGTTGGCCTTGTGCGTGATCAGCACAAAAGTCGCGCCGCGGTCTTTGAGCGCCTGCAACCCCTGCGCCAGAGCGGCCTCCCCTAAGGCGTCCAAGTTCGAATTCGGCTCGTCGAGCACCACCAAGGACGGATTACCGTAGATGGCGCGCGCCAGCCCAATCCGCTGCCGTTG
>NZ_JAKSYF010000166.1:0-22177 GCF_022829745.1 Methylobacterium sp. E-016 | reverse complement strand
AATTCCTGACATGCGATCACGGCGCATGCGCGGTCCACGGACATTCCTTCAGGCGAGAGGCGGAGCGACGGCGGTCGAATTCGCTCTCGTCGCGCCGATGCTGCTGTTGACGATCGCCTTCGTCATGGCCGTCGCCCTGGTGATGTTCGTCAACCAGCGGCTCGATTACGCGACGAGTCAGGCCGCGCGGCAGGTGATGATCGGCAAAGCCAAGATCAATGGCATCGATCAGGCGACGTTCAAGACCGCGCTCTGCAGCAGGCTGCCGGCCGTGATGTCGTGCGGGAACGTCGTGGTGAACCTCTACAAAGTGCAGCCGACCTTTGGCGCGAAGAGCGGCTACTACGCCTTCGTCAAGCCGGACGTCAGCGGCCTCCTGGTGCCGTCCCAGACGAGCGGATCGGGCCAGTACGATCTCGGCAATGCTGGAGACTATCAGTACCTGCAGGTCATCTACCCGATTTCGGTCCTGCCGAGCGTCTTCGCATCCATGCTCGGCACCGACGGCTCCACGAGCTACCTGGCGATCTCGACGGCGGCATTCCGCAACGAGAAGTTTTGATGGCACCCCGTCGGCCATCCCTCACGCAACGCTTCCGCGACGACCGGCGCGGGCTGTCGGCGGTCGAGTTCGCGCTCGTCCTGCCGGTGCTGCTCGCGCTGATGCTCGGCGGCATCCAGTTGGTCACGTACGTGAACGCGACGCGCAAGGTCGAGCTCGTCGCGCACTCGATCAGCCAGATGATCTCACAGGTGCCGCCGCCGCCGGGGGCCACGATCGCCACGGTCAACGCGACCGACCTTCACTTCAGCTTCGATTCGGCGCTCGTGCTGTTCCCCTACGTCATGAAGGATGCGGCCCGGCAGAACGTGCTTTGGTCGAACGACATCACCATCAAGTACGCCAGCGTCGCCTTCACGCAGAAGTCGACCGCCTGCAACGACCCGGCCGACATGAGCGCCTGCTACACGGCCAACGTCGTGTGGACGAGCACGGGCACGTCCGGCAGCACCCAGCGCTCCTGCGGGACGCCTTTGCTGCCCGCCGACAATACCGCCGCGCCGAACGTCGGAACCTTGCCGCGCTCGGTCTACGGTCCCGGCTCGATCATCGTCATCGACGTGGCATTCACCTTCAAGCCGACCTTCGGCGCCAAGTTCTTTTCAGGCAGCCAGATCGCCCGCTCGGTCTACGTCCAGCCGCGCTACGCCACCCTCGTGAACTACGACACCGCGAACAGCGACGGGATCGCCACGAAATGTTCTGGCTACTGAACCGCCTTCGCCGGGCAGACCGGCACGCCATCTCGCGTCCGAGCTTTGCGGAGGCACGGGGTGGCAACGTCGCGATGATCTTCGGCCTCAGCCTCATCCCGCTGGTCGGGCTCATCGGGCTCGGGGTCGATTACGGCGTCGCGATCACCAACAAGACGAAGCTCGACGGCGCGGCGGACGCGGCCGCGGTCGCGGCCGTGGCGACGGCCAAGGCCTACATCGCCGCCAACTAGGGCCAGCCCAACCTCACCGCCAAGGCGATCGCTGCGGGCATCACCCAGGCCACCAACGTCTTCAACGTCAACGCGGGGAAGGTGCCGTTCACCACCTACACGCTGCAGACGCCGCAGCTGGCCCCGGACGGCCAATCCCTGACGTCGACGGTCGCCTACACCGCCACCGTGACGAACACCTTCGGCCGGATCTTCCGCACGCCGACGACCCCCCTCGCCAACACGGTGACCGCGTCGACCGACCTTGCAAGCTACCTCGACTTCTACGTGATGGTGGACGTGTCGGGATCGATGGGGCTGCCGACCTCGGCCAGCGACATGAACCTGCTCGCCAGCATGAACGTCGAATCGACGCTCACCGATTCCAAACAGGGATGCATGTTCGCTTGCCACTGGCCCGGAGCCAACGGGTGGAACCTGGCAGTCAATTACAAACCGAAACCGATTCAATTGCGTTCGGATTCTGTCAACAATGCCGTTTGCTCGCTGCTTCAGCGTGCCACGAGCCAAATGATCGTCCCGAACCAGTACCGGGTCGGCATCTATCCGTTCATCAATCAGTTGGCGACGCTTTCTCCGCTCTCCAGCAACCTTGCCACGGCGAACACGGCGGCCGAATGCACGAAGCAACCGCCAATGGCGTTCACCAATCTTCTCGATACCAACACCACCCAGCTCTCCGTCAACGGCGATCCGAGCACCGGCACGGGGAGCGGCGGGACGCATTTCGAGGTGGCCCTGCCTCAGATGAAGTCGACCATCTCGGCTTACGGTGATGGCTCGTCCACCAGCAACCCGAAGCCGTTCGTGTTTCTCATCACGGACGGAATGCAGAACGGTCAACACTACTATCTTTGGAAGAACGGAAAGTACACGTATCCTGGAAACCCATCGAAGTTCAACGGCTATGCCAACGCGTGGTGGGACGGCTCCAGCCCCGCCCAGATGGACCCGTCCACTTGCACAGCGCTGAAGAACGCCGGCGCGACAATTTCAGTCCTCTACATCCCCTATATTACGATCAACTCCACCAACGACGGAACCTATACGGCTTGGGAGAACAATCAGGTCAACCAATTCAGCCCGACGCTCTCGACCCCGCTCAAGAGCTGCGCCTCGCCGGGCTTCTTCTTCACGGCCAGTTCGGCGGACGAAATCAACGCTTCGCTGAGCGCGATGCTCGACCGCGCCGTGAAGATGACCCGCCTGACGCAGTAGGCTCGGCGGCGGCCTTTGCCTGCCGGTGCGGACTAGGCTATCGCGGGCGGATCGAAGGAC
The DNA here is from genome assembly GCF_022829745.1 of Methylobacterium sp. E-016. Classification (NCBI taxonomy): domain Bacteria; kingdom Pseudomonadati; phylum Pseudomonadota; class Alphaproteobacteria; order Hyphomicrobiales; family Methylobacteriaceae; genus Methylobacterium; species Methylobacterium sp. E-016. The sequence continues at coordinate 19,391 of NZ_JAKSYF010000166.1, read as the reverse complement.
GGCGCCTCGCGGCGCCCGACAGGGCCGGATGCCTCCGGCGATCCGAGCGCGCGTAAGCTAAGAGAATGCTGCAGAACATCCGCAACGCGAGCCAGCACTGGCTCGGCAAGATCGTGCTGACGGTGATCTTCACTTTCCTGATCGCGGGCGTCGCGGTCTTCGGCGTCGAGGAGTTCTTCCGCGGCGGCTCGTCGACCGCGGTGGCCACCGTCGGCAAGACGCCGATCACGGCCGAGGCCGTCCGTACCGCCTACCAGAACCAGCTCCAGCGCTACCAGACGCAGATGCGGCGCACGCTGACCCCGGATCAGGCGCGGGCGCTCGGCGTCGACCGGCAGGTGCTGTCCCAGCTCGTGACCGAGGCGTCGCTCGACCAGAAGACCTCCGATCTCGGCCTCGCGGTGCCCGACGCCTCGGTGATCCGGGCGATCCACGACGAGAAGAGCTTCCAGAACGCGCAAGGCCAGTTCGAGTCGGCGCTGTTCTACCAGACCCTCCAGCGCGCCGGCCTGAACGAGGCGATGTTCGTGCGCGAGCAGCGCGCCGTCATCGCGCGGCTGCAGCTCGCCGAGGCGGTCTCCGCCGACCTGCACGTGCCGGAGGCGATGCGCCTGGCGGTGCATCGGTACGCCACCGAGCGGCGCAAGGCCGCCTACCTGATGCTGCCGCCCTCGGCCGCCGGCGAGGTCGCGGCGCCGAGCGAGGACGCGCTGAAGGCCTATTACGAGGGCAACCGCTCGGCCTACCGTGCCCCGGAATACCGCGCCGCGACCCTGCTGGTGCTCGACCCGGCGGCGATGGCCAAGCCCGACGCGGTCTCGGCCGAGGAGGTGCAGAAGGTCTACGACCAGGAGAAGGCGCGCTTCGGCGCGCCCGAGAAGCGCACGATCCAGCAGATCGTGTTCCCCGATGCCGCGGCCGCCGAGGCGGCGCGCAAGGCGATCGCCGACGGCAAGAGCTTCGCCGCGGTGGCGGAGGAGCGCGGCACCGACGGCAAGGACCTGACCCTGGGGACGCTGACGCGGGCCGAGCTGTTCGATCCGGCCGTGGCCGATGCCGCCTTCGGCCTCGACAAGGACGGCACCAGCCAGCCGGTGAAGGGCCGCTTCGGCACGGTGCTCCTCCACGTCACCGCGATCGAGCCGGCGACGGTGAAGACGCTGGCCGAGGTCGAGCCGGAGATCCGCAGGCAGATCGCGCTGGCGCGGGCCCGCGACGGCGTCGACAAGATCCACGACGCGATCGAGGACCAGCGCGCCGGCGCCAAGCCGCTCGCCGACATCGCCAAAGAGCGCGACCTGCCGATCGTGACGATCGCGGGCGTCGACGCGCAGGGCAAGGATCCGGCGGGCCGGACGGTGGCCGGCATCCCCGATTCCGAGACGACGCTGCCGGCGCTGCTGCGCGCCGAGATCGGCGGCGACAACGAGCCGCTGCGGACCAAGGCCGGCGGCTACGTCTGGTACGACGTGACCAAGATCGACGCGGCGCACGACAAGCCCCTCGACGAGGTCCGCGACGCGGTCGCCGCAGGCTGGCGCGAGGCCGAGGTCTCGCGCCTGCTGCAGGCCAAGGGCAAGGCTCTGGCCGAGCGGCTCGACAAGGGCGAGACCATCGCGGCGCTCGGCACCGAGATCGGCGTCAACCCGCAGGAGGGCGACGATCTGGCCCGCAATCAGGCCAAGGACGCGCTGACGGTCGACGTGGTCAACCGCATCTTCGCGACCGCCGTCGGCAAGGCCGGCTCGGCCGCGTCCGGCGAGGCGCGCGCGGTCTACAAGGTCGAAGCCGCGACGATGCCGGCCTTCGTCGCCGGCAGCCCGGCCGACAAGACCATCGAGGGCAACTTCCGCACCGCGCTGGCCGACGACGTGCTCGGCGAATACATCGCCGAGGTGCAGAAGAACGCCGGCGTCAGCGTCAACCAGGCGGCGCTGCGGCGCGCGATCGGCGGCGAGTACTAGGGCCGATGGCGGACGCGTCCAACTACGCCGCCTACGCGGCGGCCTACGAGGCCGGTCGCCCGGTCCTCCTCGACCTGACGCTGGTGGCCGACCTCGAGACGCCGGTCGCCGCGTTCCTCAAGCTGCGCAGCCGCCATTCCGGCCCGGCCTTCCTGCTCGAATCGGTCGAGGGCGGCGTGGTGCGCGGGCGCTACTCGATGATCGGCCTCGATCCCGACCTCGCCTGGCGTTGCCGCGACGGCCGCGCCGCGCTCGCCCGCGACGACCTCTCCGCCTTCGTCGCCGACGCGCGCGCGCCGCTCGAGTCGCTGCGCGCGCTGATCGCCGAGAGCGCGATCGTGGAGGGCGAGGGCCCCGAGCTTCCGCCGATGGCGGCCGGCCTGTTCGGCTATCTCGGCTACGACATGGTCCGCGCCATGGAGCGGCTGCCCGAGCCCAATCCCGACCCGCTGAACGTGCCCGACGCCATCCTCGTGCGCCCGCGGGTGATGGTGGTGTTCGATTCCGTGCGCGACCTGATCACCGTGGTCTGCCCGGTGCGCCCGGCGGCCGGGGTGACGGCGAAGGCCGCCTACGAGGCGGCGCTGGCGCGCCTCGACCGGATCGCCGAGGCGCTGGAAGGCCCGCTTCCGATCGAGGCGCGGGTCGACCTCGCCGCGGTCGCGAGGCCCGAGCCGGTCTCGAACACCTCGCCGGAGGCCTATCTCGCGATGGTGGCCAAGGCGAAGGAATACATCGCCGCCGGCGACGTGTTCCAGGTGGTGCTGTCGCAGCGCTTCGAGGCGCCGTTCACCCTGCCGGCGATCGCGCTCTACCGCTCGCTGCGGCGCACGAACCCGGCGCCGTTCCTGTGCTACCTCGACTTCTGCGAGTTCCAGGTCGTCTGCTCGTCGCCCGAGATCCTCGTGCGGGTGCGCGACGGCAAGGTCACGATCCGGCCGATCGCCGGCACCCGCCGCCGCGGCGCGACGCCGGCCGAGGACCGCGCGCTCGCCGACGAGCTGCTGGCCGACCCCAAGGAGCGCTCCGAGCACCTGATGCTGCTCGACCTCGGCCGCAACGACGTCGGCCGCGTCGCCAGGCTCGGCACCGTCACCGTCACCGGCTCGTTCTTCCTCGAATACTACAGCCACGTGATGCACATCGTCTCGAACGTCGAGGGCGACCTCGACCCGAGGCACGACACCCTGGCCGCGCTCGCGGCCGGGTTCCCGGCCGGCACGGTCTCGGGGGCACCGAAGGTGCGGGCGATGGAGATCATCGACGAGCTCGAGCGCGAGAAGCGCGGGCCCTACGGCGGCTGCATCGGCTATTTCGGCGCGCGCGGCGAGATGGACACCTGCATCGTCCTGCGCACCGCGATCGTGAAGGACGGCCGCATGCACGTGCAGGCCGGCGCCGGCATCGTCTACGATTCCGATCCGCAATCCGAGCAGCAGGAATGCGTGAACAAGGCCCGCGCCCTGTTCCGCGCGGCCGAGGACGCGGTGCGCTTCGCGGCCCAGGCGAAGCGCGGGCAGTAGGCTCAGCCGAGCGCGCGCAACGCGGTCCGCAAGGCATCCGCATCGACCCCGCCGAGCGCCGCATCGACGGCCGCGTGCGTCTCGCGCCAGACCGGCACCGCGGCCGCGAGGCTGGCGCGACCGGCCTCCGTCAAGGCCAGGAGGCGGCCGCGCCGGTCCTTCGGATCGACGGCGACCGTCGCGAGGCCGCGCCGCTCCAGAACCTTCACGGCGGCGGTGAGCGTCGTCCGGTCCATCGCGAGCAGGCGGGCCACCGACGCCATCGGCGCCGGCTCGGGCCGGTTGAGGGACATCAGCAGCGAGAACTGCCCGCTCGTCAGCCCTAGCGGCCGCAGCGCGTCGTCGAAGCGGCGACCGAGGGCGCGGGCCGCGCGCTGGGCATGCAGGCAGAGGCACGTCTCGCGGACGGCGGCGGTGGTCGCGAAGGGGACGACGGTTGACATCCGTCGAATTACGTTGATATCAACTCAAATCGCAATGCGACAAACGCGCCTGTTCCGGGAGCCGAGGCCGTGGCGGATCACGCGGGCACCTTCGTCTGGTACGAGCTGACGACGCCCGACATCGCGTCGGCGCAGGCCTTCTACGGCGCGGTCGCAGGCTGGAGCATCGCCGATGCGGGGATGCCCGGGGTCGACTACCGCATCGCGCGGGCGGGCGACGTCCGGATCTGCGGGATGATGGCCCCGACCGGATGCGAGCCCCCCGCCGGCGCGCGGCCGGGCTGGCTCGGATACGTCGCGGTCGCCGACGTGGACGCCTCCGCCGCGCGCGTGACGGCGGCCGGCGGGCGCGTGACCTTCGGACCGCGCGACATCCCGGGCGTCGGCCGGTTCTGCATGGCCGCCGACCCGCAGGGCGCCGCCTTCGCGCTGTTTCGCGGCGACGGGACGCCGCCGCCGATGCCGCCGCCGGGCACGCCCGCGACGGGGAGCCGGCCTTCGCCTTCTATGCCGGCCTGTTCGGCTGGGAAAAGTCCATGGCGGTCGATATGGGGCCGATGGGCACCTATCAGGTCTTCGCCCGCCACGGGGTCGACCTCGGCGGGATGATGACCTCGCCGATGCCGGCAGCCCCGTGCTGGCTGTTCTACATCGCCGTCGAATCGATCGACGCCGCGGCCGAGCGGGTCGCTGCGGCCGGCGGCACCGTCCTGCAGGGCCCGCACGCGGTGCCGGGGGGCGCCTGGATCATCCAGGCCAAGGATCCGCAGGGCACGCTGTTCGCCCTGGTCGGGCCGAGGGTGGCGGCCTGACCGGCGTGAAGCGGCAGACGCGCCCGGCGCCTTGACCGGCGCCGCCGGCCGGGCCAGATCGTCGGTCATGGAACCCGCGCCGACGCCCTCCGTCCTCGTCATCGACAACTACGATTCCTTCACCTGGAACCTCGTCCATCTGATCGGCCCGCTCAGCGGCGCGATCGACGTGGTGCGCAACGACCAGGTGACGGTCGACGAGATCCGCGCGCGCGCGCCCGACGCCCTGGTGCTGTCGCCCGGGCCCTGCACCCCGAACGAGGCCGGCATCTGCCTCGATGCGGTCAGGGAGCTCTCGGGCGAGATCCCGATCTTCGGGGTCTGCCTCGGCCTCCAGGCGATCGGCCAGGCCTTCGGCGGCGACGTGGTGCGGGCGCCCGCGCCGATGCACGGCAAGGTCTCGACCATCCGCCACGGCGCGAAGGGCATCTTCCGCGGGCTCAACGACAGCTTCGACGCGACGCGCTACCATTCGCTGGTGGTCGATCGCGCCGGCTGCCCCGAGGCGCTGACGGTGACCGCCGAGGCCGACGGCCTGATCATGGGCCTGGAGCACGCGCACCTGCCGGTGCACGGCGTGCAGTTCCACCCCGAGAGCATCCTCTCGCATCACGGCACGCGGATCCTGCAGAACTTCCTCGACATCGCGACGGCGTGGAACCGGGCGCGCGGGCGGGACCAGGCACGTGACAAGGCCCGTCCCGGCGTGCATTGACGCGGGATTCCCGCGAACGCGTCGCCCGTCGAGCCGATGGAATCCTTCAAGCCCCATCTCGCCAAGGTCGCCGCCGGGTTCTCCCTCGACCGGGCGGAAGCCCGCGCGGCGTTCGACGACCTGCTGTCGGGCGAGGTCACGCCCGTCCAGGCCGGCGCCTTCCTCGTCGGCCTCAAGGTCCGCGGCGAGACGCCGGACGAGATCGTCGGCGCCGTCGAGGCGATGCGCGCGCGCATGGTCCGGGTCGCAGCGCCGGCCGGCAGCGTCGACGTGGTCGGCACCGGCGGCGACCACTCGGGCAGCTACAACGTCTCGACGCTGGCCGCGATCGTCACCGCCGCCTGCGGCGTGCCGGTGGCCAAGCACGGCAACCGCGCCGCGACCTCGCGCTCGGGCGCGGCCGACGTGCTGGCGGCGCTCGGCGTCAGGCTCGGGCTCGACCCGGCGGGCCTGAGCCGGTGCCTGACGCAGGCCGGCCTGTGCTTCATGTTCGCCCAGACCCACCACGGCGCGATGCGGCACGTGGCGGCGGTGCGCTCGGAATTGCCGGTGCGCACCATCTTCAACCTGCTCGGGCCGCTCTCGAACCCGGCCGGCGTCGAATGCCAGCTGCTCGGCGTGTCGCAGGCGGCCTGGGCCGAGCCGCTGACGCAGGTCCTCGCCGAGCTCGGAAGTCGCCGGGTCTGGACCGTGCACGGCTCGGACGGGCTCGACGAGATCACCGTCACCGGCCCGACCCAGGTGGTGGCACTGGAGGACGGCCGGATCTCGACCTTCGCGGTCGATCCGCGCGACGTCGGCCTGCCGCTGCACGACCTCGAGGCGCTGCGCGGCGGCGATCCCGAGCACAACGCGCGCGCCTTGGCCGACGTCCTGTCGGGCACGCGCAACGCCTACCGGGACATCGCGGTTCTGAATGCGGGCGCCGCGCTCGTGGTCGCAGGCCTGACGCACGCCCTCGCCGACGGCGTCGCGCAGGCGCAGGATGCGATCGATTCGGGGGCGGCCCGCGCGACGCTGGCCCGCCTCGTCGCGGTCTCGAACGGATAGGGTATACCGATGGCCACCGACGCCCTCGCCGAACCGCCGCCTCCGACCGAGCCGCCGGCGACCGATCGCTCGAGCGTGCTCGCCCGCATCGAGGCCTACAAGCGCCGCGAAATCGCCGAAGCGAAGCTGCGGGTGCCGCTCGCCAAGCTGGAGACGCGCGCCGCCAAGGCCTCGCCGCCGCGGGGCTTCGCCGACGCGATCCGGGCGCACGTGGCGGAAGGGCGCCCGGCGCTGATCGCCGAGGTGAAGAAGGCCTCGCCGTCCAAGGGCCTGATCCGGGCGGATTTCGACCCGGCCGCGCTGGCCGCCGCCTACGAGAAGGGCGGCGCCACCTGCCTCTCGGTGCTCACCGACGAGCCCTCGTTCCAGGGCCGGCCCGAATACCTCACCCAGGCGCGCGAGGCCTGCCGGCTTCCGGTGCTGCGCAAGGACTTCCTGTTCGAGCCCTACCAGGTCTACGAGGCGCGGGCCTGGGGCGCCGACTGCATCCTGGCGATCATGGCCTGCCTCGACGACGACGAGGCGGAAGCCCTGGTCGAGACGGCGCACGAGCTCGGCATGGACGTGCTGGTCGAGGTGCACGACGCTGCCGAGCTCGCCCGCGCGATCCCGCTCGGCACCGCGCTGATCGGCGTCAACAACCGCAACCTGAAGACCTTCGAGGTCTCGTTCGAGACCGCGATCACGCTCGGCGCCGAGATCCCGCCCGACCGCATCGCGGTTGCCGAGAGCGGCATCGGCGGCCATGCCGACGTCGCCCGGCTCGGCCGCCACGGCCTCAACGTCGTCCTCGTCGGCGAGAGCCTGATGCGCCAGGACGACGTGACGGCGGCGACGCACGACCTGCTGTTCGGGCCCAAGGCCGCGAAGAAGGCGAAGGGCTGATCGTGGACGAACCCCGCCTCACGCATCTCGACGCCACCGGCGCGGCCAACATGGTCGACGTCGGCGACAAGCCCGCGACCACCCGCACCGCCCGCGCCGAGGGGCGGGTGGTGATGCTGCCCGCCACCCTGGCGCTGATCCGCGAGGGCGATGCCAAGAAGGGCGACGTGGTCGGCACCGCCCGCCTCGCCGGGATCATGGCGGCCAAGCGCACCCACGAGCTGATCCCGCTCTGCCATCCGCTCCTGCTCACCAAGGTCCGGGTCGATTGCGAGATCGACGACGCGCTGCCGGGCCTGCGCCTCACGGCGGAGGTCCGCGTGCAGGGCCCGACCGGCGTCGAGATGGAGGCGCTGACCGCCGTCTCGGTCGCCTGCCTCACGGTCTACGACATGGTGAAGGCCGCCGACCGCGGCATGCGGATCGAGGGCATCCGCCTGCTCGCCAAGGACGGCGGCCGCTCAGGGGCGTACCGCGCGGAGGACGCGGCGTGATGGCCCTCGACGCTCATCCCTCCCCCCTGTGCGGGGGCGAGTGGCCCACGAAGCGGGTCGGGAGAGGGGAACGCCGCATCCGGAGAGGTCGCCCCCCTCTCCCGACCTTCGGTGCCGCGAGGCCCACCCTCCCCCGCAGAGGGGGGAGGGAGAAAACCGGAGCGCGTCCGGGACCGGGGGCGCTCGCGTGAGCGGCCTGATCCCCGTCGCCGAAGCGCTCGCGCGCATCCTCGCGAGCGTGCCCGGGCCGGTCGCGGCCGAAGAGGTCGCGATCGCGGAGGCCGCCGGGCGCACGCTGGCGGCCGCGGTCGTCGCCACCCGCACGCAACCGCCCTTCCCAGCTTCCGCCATGGATGGCTACGCCGTGCACGCCGCCGACGCGACGGCCGGGGCCGCGTTGCGCCTCGTCGGCACCAGCGCCGCCGGCCACGGCTTCTCGGGCACGATCGGCCCCGGCGAGACCGTGCGGATCTTCACCGGCGCGCCCGTCCCCGAGGGCGCCGACGGGATCCTGATCCAGGAGAATGCCGAGGCCGACGGCGAGACGATCCGCGCCCTCGAAGCGGTGACCGCCCAAAAATTCGTCCGCCGGGCCGGCCTCGACTTCTCCGAGGGCGACGGGCTGCTGGCGGCCGGTGACACCCTCGATGCGCGCCGCTTGGCGCTGGTCGCCGCCGCCGGCCGCGGACGGGTCTCGGTACGCCGCAAGCCCCGCGTCGCGATCCTCGCCACCGGCGACGAGCTGGTGCAGCCGGGCGAGGTCCCGGCCTGGGACCAGATCGTCGCCTCGAACGCCCTGGCGCTCGCCGCCTTGGTGAACGGCGCCGGCGGCGCGGCGATCGACCTCGGCATCGCCGGCGACACGCTTCCGGCATTGGAGGCGGCCTTCGCGCGGGCACGCGCGGCCGAGGCCGACCTTCTCGTGACGCTGGGCGGCGCCTCGGTCGGCGACCACGACCTCGTCCAGACCGCGCTCGCGGCGGAGGGGCTCGAGCTCGGGTTCTGGCGCGTGGCGCTCCGCCCCGGCAAGCCGCTGATGCACGGGCATCTCGGGAACATGCTGGTGATCGGGCTGCCGGGAAACCCGGTCTCGTCGATCGTGTGCGGGCTGCTCTTCGTCGTGCCGGCCGTGCGCGCGCTGCTCGGCGATCCGCGTGCCGGCGCCGACCGCAGCGAGCCGGCCACCCTCGGCCGCGACCTCGACGCCAACGACGGGCGCCAGGACTACATGCGCGCCGTGCTCGACACCGCACCGGACCGGCTGCCGGTGGCGCATCCGGAATCGCGCCAGGATTCGTCGATGCTGGCGGTGCTCGGCCGGGCCGAGGCGCTGCTGATCCGCGCGCCGCACGCGCCGGCCGCGCGGGCGGGCGACCCGTGCCGGATCATCCGGCTCGACCGGACCCTCCTCTGAGCCCGCGAGGACCCGATGGACTTCCACATCGACCACGTCCACCTGCGCAGCCCCGACGCGGCGGCCGCGGCCGCCTTCTACGTCGACAAGCTCGCCGCGCGGGAGGTCCGCCGCGAGGGCACGCCGACGAGCCGGATCGTGCTCGACCTCGGCGGCCTCACGGTCTTCATCGAGCAGGCGCCGGCCGACCTGCCGCCGCCGGCGCGGGCGCCGCATCTCGGCATCGAGCATATCGGGCTCGGCGTCGCCGACATCGATGCGACGCTCGCCGACCTGCGGGCGCGCGGCGTCACGGTGCTGGTCGAGACCAAGGCGATGCGGCCGGGGCTGCGGATCGCCTTCATCGACGGGCCGGACGGCGTGCGCATCGAGCTGCTGGAACGCCGCGACGCCTGATCGCGGCTTACGGCCGGCCGGTCTGCCGCAGCCGTTCCATCACCGCCTCGGGCGTGGCGTAGGCTTCCTGGCGCACGGCGCTCCAGTAGCGCAGGTCGTCGAGCAGGATCGGCACGCCGGTGGTGGCGCAGCGCACGAAGGCGCCGGGCTTGACCACCCGCATCGTGCCGTCGCCATAGGCGACGACCGCCTCGCCCCCCGCTCCGCGCTCGTAACGGCCCAGCATCGTCGTCCCCGGATGATGACAATCGTTCCCAGCGTTCTAGAACGCGCGCTCGGCGAGCGAAAGCCGGCGGCGCGCACGCCCCTGCCGCCTCGCCCGCCCTCTCGACAGCCCGGCACGGCCGGTGCCAATGATCGCGGATGCCGGGCTCCCCCCCTCTCGACCTCGCCGCCCTGTTCGACGCCGCCGCCGCGGCCCGCGCCCGGGCGCACGCGCCGTACTCGCGCTTCGCGGTCGGCGCGGCGCTCCGCGACGAGCACGGCGCGATCCATGCCGGCTGCAACGTCGAGAACGCGGCCTACCCGGTCGGCACCTGCGCCGAGGCCGGGGCGATCGCCGCGATGATCCTGGCCGGCGGCCGGCGCATCCGCGAGATCCTGGTGCTCGGCGACGGTAGCGGCCTCGTCACGCCCTGCGGCGCCTGCCGCCAGCGCATCCGCGAGTTCGCCGCCCCCGAGACGCCGATCCACGCCGCAGGGCCCGGCGGGGTCGCGGAGAGCTTCACCCTCGCGGCGCTGCTGCCGGCCTCCTTCGGACCGGAGACGCTCGGTGGCTGATGCGGTCGAGACCCTGCGCGCGGCGGGCTTTGCCGGGCCCTACGCTTGCGCCATCGTCGCCGGCACCGGGCTCGGCGGGCTCGCGGACGCGCTCGCGGACGCGGTCTCGCTGCCCTATGCCGACATCCCCGGCTTTCCGGGCGCCGGCGTCAGCGGCCATCGTGGGCGGCTGCATCGCGGCGTGATCGCCGGGCGCCCGGTGCTGGTGCTCGAGGGCCGGGCCCACGCCTACGAGCACGGCGACGCGGCCGCGATGCGCATCCCGATCGCCGCGGCGCAGGCGCTCGGCGCCGTCTGCCTGCTGCTCACCAACGCCTCCGGCTCGCTGATGCCGGAGGCCGGTCCCGGCAGCCTCGTGCGGCTGTCCGACCACCTCAACCTGTCGGGGATGAACCCGCTGATCGGCGAGCCGAGCGACGCCCGCTTCGTGCCGATGGTGCGGGCCTACGACCCCGCCCTCACTGCCCGGCTCGACGCCGCGGCGGCGGCCTGCGGCATCCCCCTTCCCGCGGGCGTCTACGCCTGGTTCTCCGGGCCGTCCTTCGAGACCCCGGCCGAGGTGCGGATGGCCGGCCGGCTCGGCGCCGACCTCGTCGGCATGTCGACGGTGCCGGAGGTGATCCTCGCCCGCTTCCTCGGCCTGCCCGTCGCCGCCGTGTCGGTGGTGACGAACCGCGCCGCCGGCATCGGCGACGGCGACCCGCACCATGCCGAGACCAAGCAGGCCGCGACCGCCGCCGCCGCCGACCTGATCCGCCTGATCCGAAGCTTCGTCGCCGGCCTGCCCGCTGGCGATCCATGAGCCTCGGCCCCTTCGAGAGTCCGCCCGCATGACCGATCCGACCTTCGACCCGGCCCTGGTCGCGCACCGCGCCCTCGCGCTCCTCGACCTGACGGATCTCGGCGACACCTGCACGGCCACGCAGATCGACGGGCTCTGCCGGGATGCCCGCGCGGGCGGCGTCGCCGCCATCTGCGTCTGGCCGCAATTCGTGCATCAGGCGGCGCGCGTGCTGGCGGGCGGCCCGGTGCGGATCGCAACGGTGATCAACTTTCCCGCGGGCGGCGAGGACGTGGACCGCGCGGTCGACGATACGGCGGAGGCGTTGCGCGACGGCGCGCACGAGATCGACCTCGTCCTGCCCTACGGGGCGCTGCTGCGCGGCGATGCGGAGACCGCCCGCCTGATGGTCGAGGCGGTGCGCGAGGCCTGCCCGAAATCCGGCCTGAAGGTGATCCTCGAGACCGGGGAACTGCGCACCGCGGACGCGATCGCCGCGGCGAGCCGGCTGTCGCTCGCGGCCGGCGCCGACTTCATCAAGACCTCGACCGGCAAGAGCCCGGTCTCGGCGACGCCCGAGGCGGCCGAGACCATGCTGCGCGCGATCCGCGAGGCCGGGCGCGGCGGCCTCAAGGTTTCGGGCGGCCTGAGGACGCTCGCCGACGCCGCCGCCTACCTCGCGCTCGCCGACAAGATCATGGGGCCGGATTGGGCGAGCCCCGCCACGGTCCGGCTCGGCGCCAGCAGCCTGTTCGGCGTGCTGATGGCCGCCGCGACCCCGGAGGGGACGTCATGAGGCTCCCGCAGGAGACCATCCGGGACAAGCGCGACGGGAAGGCGCTCGACGCCGACGAGATCGCCGGCTTCGTCGCCGGCCTGACCGACGGGCGCGTCGGCGAGGGCCAGGCGGCGGCCTTCGCCATGGCGGTGTTCCTGCGCGGGATGTCGGTGGCCGAACGGGTGGCGCTGACGCGGGCGATGACGCGGTCCGGCCACGTGCTCGCCTGGGACCTCCCCGGCCCCGTCCTCGACAAGCACTCCACCGGCGGGATCGGCGACGCGGTCAGCCTCGTGCTCGCGCCGATGGTCGCGGCCTGCGGCGGCTACGTGCCGATGATCTCGGGCCGCGGCCTCGGCCATACCGGCGGCACCCTCGACAAGCTCGCCAGCATTCCCGGCTACGACGCGACGCCCGATCTCGCCCGGTTCCGCCGGGTCGTCTCGGAAGTCGGCTGCGCCATCATCGGCCAGACCGCGGACCTGGCGCCGGCCGACCGGAAGCTCTACGCGATCCGCGACGTGACCGGCACGGTGGAATCGCTCGATCTCATCACCGCCTCGATCCTCGCCAAGAAGCTCGCGGCCGGGCTCGACGGCCTCGTGATGGACGTGAAGGTCGGCTCCGGCGCCTTCATGGCTAGGATCGACGAAGCGCGGGCGCTCGCCGACAGCATCGTCGCGGTGGCGAACGGCGCCGGCCTGCGCACCGTCGCGCTGATCACCGACATGGACGCGCCGCTGGCGCATGCCGCCGGCAACGGGCTGGAGATCGCCTACGCGGTCGACTACCTCACCGGGCACCGCGAGCCGCGCTTCCACGGGGTGACGCTGGCGCTGGCGGCCGAGATGCTGGTGGCCGGCGGGCTCGCACCCGACACGCGCGACGCCGCGGTGCGGCTGGAGGCGAGCCTGTCCTCGGGGCGGGCGGCAGAGCGCTTCTCGCGCATGGTCTCGGCGCTCGGCGGCCCGGCCGACCTGATCGAGAAGCCGGCAAAGCACCTCTCGGCCGCGCCGGTGATCCGCGAGGTGCGCGCGGTCGGCACGGTGGAACGGGTCGCGACCCGCGCGATCGGGCTCGCGGTGATCGGCCTCGGCGGCGGCCGGACCCGGCCGGAGGACGGGATCGACGGGCGCGTGGGATTCACGCAGCTCGCCCGGCCGGGCGATGCGAGCGGACGGCTCGGGATCGTGCACGCGGCCGACGCGGCGGCGGCCGATCGGGCCGAGGCCGCGTTGCGGGCGGCCTACAGCTTCCGGGCGACGCCGGCCGAGGGGCCGCCCGAGGGACCGGTTGTGCTCGAGCGGATCGCCCCGACGACATGAAAGGGGCCGGTGGTTCTCACCACCGGCCCGGTCTCGCCTACCAGCCGCCGCGGCCATATCCGTAGCCGCGGCCATAGCCGTAGCCGCGATGATGGTGATGATGGCCGAAGCGCGGGCCGCCCCAGCCGAAGTGGCGGGGGCGCGGCGGGCCGTAGCCGAAGTGGCGCGGGCCGTGGCCGAAATGACGGTGGCCGTGACCGTAGCCGTAGCCATACTGCGCCTGGACTACGTCGGCGGGGGCCCCGGCAAGCGGAGCGGGTGCGAACGGTGCGGCCTGGGCCGGCGCCGCGACGGCGAGGCCGCCGGCGAGCGCGAGGGCCGCGAGGGCGAGGCGGGTTCGGGTCGGCGTCGTGGACATCGGCGGTTCTCCTTCTCGGGCGACCGGCTGCTCGCGCACCGGCCTTGAGAGGAGAAGTAGCAACCAGCACCTGAATGCGACATGAGGCCTACGCTCAGCTCGCATTGGGGCACCCCGCCGATCAGGGCCGGCGGTAGACCCAGACCCGGGCCGGCGGCAGGTTGAGCCAGACCCGGTTCGAGCCGCTGGCGGTGTAGCTACCCAGCGCGCAGCGCGCCGGGATCGGCGGCACGACGGCGTAGGTGAACTGCACGAACGGCGCGCCGGGATGCATCAGGTCGTGGGCGGTGTTGAGCAGGTCGAGGCGCTGCTCGAGCGGCTTGGTGAACAGCGGCAGGCTCGAGACCGTCGCGGCCGCCGGCCCGGTCAGCACCGCGCCGACGCTGCCGCGAATGTCGTAGGCATCGCCGCGCACCACGGTGACGCCGGGGAACCGGCGCTTCAGCAGGGTGCAGAAATCGGGGTTGAACTCGATAAGCACCAGCCGCTCGGGCGCGACGCCCCGGCGGATCAGCGCCTCGGTGACGGGGCCGGTGCCGGGTCCGATCTCGATCACCTGACCGGAGACGGCCGGATCGACGTAGGCCGCCATGGTCCGGGCCAGCATCTTGCCGGACGGGGTGACCGAGCCGGTGACGAGGGGGCGCTCGAGCCAGGACTTGAGGAACCGCGCCTCGTCCTCCAGCGGATCGCGCCGCACCTTCGCGTTCACGGACGAGGCTTTCGCACTGGAACGACGTAGCGGCGGCAAGTCCGATTTTCCTTCAGGTCCGATCGCGACGTCGCGATCCCGGCGGTCAGCGCAGCGGTCGGCACATGTCTTACAGGCAAGGTTGCGCTCGTGCCTAGCGCATTGCGATCACACCAGCCTCGGCGATCGAAGCGACCTCGGCCGAAGGCTCAACCGGGGCCGGCCGGTTTTGATCCGCCCGGCCCCGCATCTTGCGTTTCCCGCTACTGGCGGGCGGTGCCGCCGAAGCCGCCGAGGAAATCGCGCACCTTCGAGAAGAAGCCGGCGGCCTCAGGATGATTGTCGTCGGAGGCGGTCTGGCCGAACTCCTGGAGCAGCTCGCGCTGGCGCTTGGTCAGGTTCTGCGGCGTCTCGACGAAGACCTGGATGTAGAGGTCGCCGACCTCGCGGGTGCGCAGGACCGGCATGCCCTTGCCCTTGATGCGGAATTGCTTGGCGGTCTGGGTCCCGGCCGGGATCCGCACCTGGGTCTGCGAGCCGTCGATCACCGGCACGGTGATCTCGCCGGCCAGCGCCGCGGTCACCATCGAGATCGGGACCCGGCAGAACAGGTCGGCACCGTCGCGCTGGAAGAAGGCGTGCTGCTTGATCGAGAGGAATACGTAGAGGTCGCCGGCCGGCCCGCCGCGCAGGCCGCTCTCGCCCTCGCCGGCGAGCCGGATGCGCAGGCCGTCGTCGACGCCCGCCGGCACGTTGATCGCCAGCGTGCGCTCGCGGTTGACCCGGCCGGCGCCGGCGCAGGCCGTGCAGGGGTCGTCGACGATCTCGCCGCGGCCGTGGCAGTTCGGGCAGGTGCGCTCGATCGCGAAGAACCCCTGCGCCGCCCGCACCCGGCCGTAGCCGGCGCAGGTCTGGCAGGTGCGCGGCTTGGAGCCGGGCTTCGCCCCCGATCCGGCGCAGGTCTCGCAGGTGATCGAGGTCGGGATCTTGATGGTCTCGGCCTTCCCCGTGAAGGCCTCCTCGAGCGAGATCTCCAGGCTGAAGCGCAGGTCGGCCCCGCGCTCGCGTCCCGGTGCGCCGCCGCGCCCGCGGGTCTGCTGCTGGCCGCCGCGGCCGTCGCCGAAGAAGTTGTCGAAGATGTCCGACATGAAGTCGCCGAACTCGTTGCCGAATCCGGGCCCGCCCTGGCCGCCGCCCTGCGTGAAGGCGTCGTGGCCGAAGCGGTCGTAGGCGGCGCGCTTCTGCCCGTCGGACAGGCACTGATACGCCTCGTTGATCTCCTTGAACTTGATCTCGGCGTCCTTGTTGCCGGGATTCTTGTCCGGGTGGTAGGTCATGGCGAGCTTGCGGAAGGCGACCTTCATCTCGCCGTCCGACGCGGTCTTGGCGACGCCCAGGATCTCGTAATAGTCCCGCTTCGACATGCCTTGCCTCGATAGTCCCTAACAATCCGTCCGCCTGCCCCAGGCAGTCGGCGATGTCGCTGTTCCGCGTCTTGAAGGGTCGTGTCGCGCCCGGGCGGCCGCCCGCTCCGCGCGGGCGCCGGAGCGGCCCCCGGAATGACGGCCCGAAGCCGAACCCGCAAGCGAAAACGGGACCGGATCGCTCCGGCCCCGCTTCAGGCTGCGCGCGGAGCTTACGCCCGCTTCTTCTGGTCCTTCTCGTCGACCTCCGAGAAGTCGGCGTCGATGACGTCGTCCTTCTTGGCTTCCTGGCCGGCGGCGGCGTCCGGACCGCCCTCGGGGGTCTGGCTCGCAGCGTACATCGCCTCGCCGAGCTTCATCGAGGCCTGCATCAGGTCGGTGGTGCGGGCCTTGATCGTCTCGACGTCCTCGCCCTCGAGCGCGGTCTTGAGCGCGGTCATCGCCGTCTCGATGCCGCCCTTGTCGGCCTCCGAGACCTTGTCGCCGTACTCCTTGACCGACTTCTCGGTCGCGTGGATCAGGCTTTCGCCCTGGTTCTTCACCTCGACGAGCTCACGGCGGCGCTTGTCGGCCTCCGCGTTCGCTTCGGCGTCCTTGACCATCTTCTCGATGTCCGCATCCGAGAGGCCGCCCGAGGCCTGGATGCGGATCTGGTGCTCCTTGTTCGTCGCCTTGTCCTTGGCCGTCACGTTGACGATGCCGTTGGCGTCGATGTCGAAGGTCACCTCGATCTGCGGCATGCCGCGCGGGGCCGGCGGAATGCCCATCAGGTCGAACTGGCCGAGCAGCTTGTTGTCGGCCGCCATCTCGCGCTCGCCCTGGAAGACCCGGATGGTGACCGCGTTCTGGTTGTCCTCGGCCGTCGAGAAGGTCTGGCTCTTCTTGGTCGGGATCGTGGTGTTGCGATCGATGAGCCGGGTGAACACGCCGCCCAGCGTCTCGATGCCGAGCGAGAGCGGGGTCACGTCGAGCAGCAGCACGTCCTTGACGTCGCCCTGGAGCACGCCGGCCTGGACCGCGGCGCCGATGGCCACGACCTCGTCCGGGTTGACGCCCTTGTGCGGCTCCTTGCCGAAGAACGACTTCACAACCTCCTGGATCTTCGGCATGCGGATCATGCCGCCGACGAGCACGACCTCGTCGATCTCGGAGGCCGAGACGCCGGCATCCTTGAGTGCCTTGCGGCACGGCTCGATCGTGCGCTGGACCAGATCGTCGACCAGCGACTCGAACTTGGCGCGGCTGAGCTTGAGCGCGAGATGCTTCGGACCGGTGGCGTCGGCGGTGATGTAGGGCAGGTTGATCTCGGTCTGGGTCGCCGAGGACAGCTCGATCTTGGCCTTCTCGGCGGCCTCCTTGAGGCGCTGGAGGGCGAGCTTGTCCTTGGTCAGGTCGATGCCCTGCTCCTTCTTGAACTCGGCGGTCAGGTACTCGACCACGCGGTTGTCGAAGTCCTCGCCGCCGAGGAAGGTGTCGCCGTTGGTCGACTTCACCTCGAACACGCCGTCGCCGATCTCGAGGATCGACACGTCGAAGGTGCCGCCGCCGAGGTCGTAGACCGCGATGGTGCCGGCCTTCTTCTTGTCGAGGCCGTAGGCGAGCGCCGCCGCCGTCGGCTCGTTGATGATGCGCAGCACCTCGAGGCCGGCGATCCGCCCGGCGTCCTTGGTCGCCTGGCGCTGGGCGTCGTTGAAGTAGGCCGGCACCGTGATGACGGCCTGCGTCACCGGCTGGCCGAGATGCGACTCGGCGGTCTCCTTCATCTTCTGAAGGGTGAAGGCCGAGATCTGGGACGGCGAGTACTTCTTGCCGTCGGCCTCGACCCAGGCGTCGCCGTTGTCGCCGCGGACGATCTTGTAGGGCACGAGGCCCTTGTCCTTCTGCGTCATCGGATCGTCGTAGGTGCGGCCGACGAGGCGCTTGATGGCGAAGAAGGTGCGCTCGGGATTGGTGACGGCCTGGCGCTTGGCCGGCTGGCCGACGAGGCGCTCGCCGTCGTCGGTGAAGGCGACGATGGACGGCGTGGTGCGGGCGCCTTCCGCGTTCTCGATGACCTTGGGCTGCGAGCCCTCCATCACGGCGACGCACGAATTGGTGGTGCCGAGGTCGATGCCGATGACTTTACCCATGGTGGGATCCCTTTTGTTGGTTGCGATCAAGCAGACCGCCGAGCCCCGAAGCAGCTCGGCCCATGGCGGTGTGGTGTGAGAAGATGTGGAGACGGAACCGGGGCCGGAACAAGGGCCGCGAACGGCTCCAATCCCATGCTTAATCCCGCGTCTCGCCGGATATAAGAAGGGCGATGCGGGCTCGCAAGGCGAAGCCGGGCCCCGAGATGCGCGATCCGTGCAAGTCCTTGCGCCGGCTCGGCGAATGCCGCCGGACGGTCGGTTTCTCCGCGGGCTCGCCCCTGCATTGCATCCCGGTGACCCAAATTCGACCTGTGGGCCCGTGCAGCGGATGTCGTGCCGGCCTGCATTTTGTTGCGCCTCGGCCACGCCCGCGCCATCGAAGGCGTGTTAACGCTTCGTAAAGAGCGTCCGGCAGGGTGCGAGGCCGGCATCGCGCGGGCCACCTGCCGCCGTCCCCGGCCCGAAAGACCCGATGCGTCCGACCCGCAGACCCGTCCTCCCGTTGCTCGCGGCCCCCTGCCTCGCCCTCGCGGCCCTGATGCCCGGCGAAGCCTCGGCCCAGAACTTCTTCGAGGAGCTGTTCGGGATCGGCCGCGCAGCCAAGCCTCCGGTTCCGCCGCGCGGCGTCCCGACCGCCCCGCCGTCGGGACCCATCCCCGGCACGCCGCTTCCCGACGATCCGTCGGCACCGTTGCCCGACGCGCCGCGCCCTGCGGCGCCCGCCCGGCCGGTGGTGCTGAAGGCGCCCTCGGAAGACGGCGTCGTCGGGCAGGAGCTGATGCTCAACGGCCTGACCGGAAGCCTCAAGCTCGAGCGCTCGGGATCCGGGATGGCGGCCAGGATCACGCTGCCCGGCACCAAGGTCTCGCAGCCGACCGAATCCTGCAAGGTGCCGCTCGGCGGCGGCGGGCCCGTGTCGCTGACCTCCGAGGGCAAGCCCGAGGGCGTGCCGCGCTACGAGGCGGCCGCCGCCGAATGCCCGCTGCGCTTCGACGTGACGGAAGGAGGCGTGCTGGTATCGAGCCTCGGCCCGACCCCGCTATGCACGTTCTCGGCGCAGGATTGCGCCACCGCCCCGGTCGGCCTGTGGGGGCCGGCCGCCGCCGGCCTGATCCCGCGCTCGGCCGAGTTCGACTCGGCCCGCGGGGTCGCCGACAAGGCGGTGCGGGAGAACTACAAGCTGATGACGCAGCGCGCCCGACGTGAGGACGTTCGGCCGATCGTCACGGAGCAGGCCGCCTTCTCCTCGGACCGCGAGCAGCTCTGCCGGACCTACGCCCGGGAGGGCGCCCACGGCTTCTGCCATCTCCGGGTGACCGAGAACCGCGCCCTTGCGCTGGCCACCCGCCTCGGCGTCACCGTCACCACCACGGCCACGCCCGCAGCGACGCCCCGTCCCCGTCGCAAGCCGCCGGTGGAAGGCATG
>NZ_JAKSYF010000159.1:0-36310 GCF_022829745.1 Methylobacterium sp. E-016 | reverse complement strand
CCGATTCCAGCGTCTCGGACGCTGCCGGACCGGCCGTCAGCCCGGCGGCGACGGCGAGGCCGGCCAGCCGAAGCGCGGGGCGCGTCGCAGGTTTGCGTTGTGTCACGTCGATCAGCCCTTGCGGTTTCTCGAAGACCATCTCGTCCGTCTTGCAACGGATGCGGCGCTTACACGCCGGCCCGGTCACGCCCGCCCTTGGCCCACTGTAAACCAGGATGGGTAAATCGCTCGCAGGCGAATCCACCCGCAAAGTCGGCTTTATGCCCCCTGATGCATAAACGCGACAGCACCCTTGTTCGCAGGGCTATCGGGTGGGCGGAGACGCGCAGGGCCCATCGGGTGCATTGCGGCAGCGCGAAGGGCTTCCAGGGCACGGCCGCGAACGGCCGGCTCATCCGCCACGCTAGATCCGATCCGTCAGCGTCCGTGCAGCGACCTGTGCGGCAGCTAAAGCTTCTAACGGAGATAGGCGCTTCATGCTTTTTGGCTGCTCGGGCTCGGCGCACACGCAGACGTAAAAGATCACCCGATCGGCGTTGTCGATCACCTGGACCGACTCCTCCGTGACCATGATGCAGAGGGACAAGCTTAAATCGAGGTCGCTTACGCGAGCCGGATCCACACTTCGGCCGCGAGCAACACAAGGAGTCCCGATCCGATCAGGTAGAGCGACAAACGGTTCTTCGCGCTTTCCGCATGGAAGGGCTCGTCGCTTGCAGCGCAACCGGCCACGCAAGCAGGATGGCGGTGCGCACCATCCCGCGCCGGAACTTCACCGTGCGGTATGGATGGGCGACCGCCCCCGTGCGGGCTAATGTGTCCTCACGGCGTCGGTGAGATCTAGGCAGTGACCGCTTTTGAACCGGAAGATGTGCGTCGCAGGTCCGTTATGAAAACATCGACGGCTGCGTTTACCTCGCCGTCAGTGATCGTCTTCGCCTTGGACAGGTCGCCAGCGGTCGGACTGGGCATGGTGCCCCATAAGATTTGAGGTTTCTGGGGAGTTCTTAGGGACGAACTGCCCAAAAACTTCGACAAGTTGCCCTAACCCATTGATCTTACTGGTGGGCGGTGACGGGCTCGAACCGCCGACCCTCTCCGTGTAAAGGAGACGCTCTACCAACTGAGCTAACCGCCCGCGCCCGCGTGGTACGGCATGCCGCGGCACCGAGGCAAGGCCGAGGCGCGCGGCGCCCCCCTACGCGCCGGCCAGGAGCTGCGCCAAGGCCGGGGACAGGCCGGCGCTGTCGATCGCCGGGCGGTCGGGCGGCGTGGGGCCGGGTCGGGCCGCGGCGGCGAGGACCGCGCGGGTGCCGGCCTCCACCGAGCACAGGACCCGTACCGGAACCGCGGGCTGGATGCGCTCGGCGAGGCCCGCCAGGCCGGCGCCGCCGAGGATCACCGTGTCGGCCCCGTCCTCGTCGGCGCAGGCGCGGCAGGCGGCGATCAGGTCGGCCAGGGCCGCGTCCGGGTCGCGGTGGATCTCGCCGCCGGTGGCGTTCGTCGTGCGGAGGCCGGCGAGCCGGTCCGACAGGCCGAGGAGCGCGACGAACTCGCTCAGCATCGGCCGCCACGCCGTCCCCCCGGTGACGATGGCGAAGCGCCCGGCCGAGGCCGCCTCGCGGCAGGCGGCCTCGGCCATGCCGACGACCGGGACGGGGGCGATCTCGCGCAGCGCCAGCAGGCCGGGATCGCCGAAGCAGGCGAGGTAGACCGCATCGCATCCGGCCCCGTGCTCGGCGAAGGCGTCGAGCGCGGCGTGGCCGGCGATCGCCGCGGCGCTCCGGCTGGCGATGTAGCGGGCCCCGAAGCGGCCTGTCGCCGGCACGATCGTGGCGGCGGCCCCCGCGATCCGGCGGACATGCGCGGCGACGCGTTCGGTCACGGCCTCGGTGGTGTTGGGATTGATCACCAGGATGCGCATGGGCGGCCTTTCGCGGGGGACCATGCAAGCGAAAGGCCCCGGAGCGGTGCTCCGGGGCCTCGTCGTTCATGCTCGGGCGGTCAGTGGGCGACGAAGGCGGCGCCGTCCTCGGCCGTCTTCTTGACCGGGATCACTTCCTCCCAGGCGATCGCCTCGGGCTGGCGCACCAGGGCGTGCTTGAGGACCTGATCCATCATCGCGACGGGGATGATCTCCATCCCGTTCTTCACGCTGTCGGGCACCTCGGCGATGTCCTTGGCGTTCTCCTCGGGGATCAGCACCGTCTTGATGCCGCCGCGGAGCGCGGCGAGCAGCTTCTCCTTCAAGCCGCCGATCGGCAGCACCCGCCCGCGGAGCGTGACCTCGCCGGTCATGGCGATGTCGCGGCGCACCGGGATGCCGGTGAAGGTCGAGACGATCGCGGTCGCCATGGCGATGCCGGCCGAGGGCCCGTCCTTCGGGGTCGCCCCCTCCGGCACGTGGACGTGGATGTCCCGACGCTCGAACAGCGGCGGCTCGATGCCGAAGTCGAGCGCCCGCGAGCGGACGTAGCTCGCCGCCGCCGAGATCGACTCCTTCATCACGTCCTTCAGGTTGCCCGTGACCGTCATCTTGCCCTTGCCCGGCATCATGACGCCCTCGATCGTCAGCAGCTCGCCGCCGACCTCGGTCCAGGCCAGCCCGGTGACCACGCCGACCTGGTCGTCGGCATCGATCTCGCCGTAGCGGAACTTCGGCGGGCCGAGGAAGACCTGCAGGCGCTCGACGTCGATCTCGACGCTCTTCACCTTGGTGATGAGGATCTCCTTCACCGCCTTGCGGATCAGGTTCGACAGCTCGCGCTCGAGGTTGCGCACGCCCGCCTCCCGCGTGTAGCGGCGGACGAGCATCAGCAGGGCCTCGTCGTCGATCGACCATTCCTTGCTGTCCAGGCCGTGCTTCTTCAGCGCGTTCTGGATCAGGTGCTTGCGCGCGATCTCGACCTTCTCCTCCTCGGTGTACCCGGCGATGCGGATCACCTCCATGCGGTCCATCAGGGGCCCAGGGATGTTGAGGGTGTTGGCGGTCGTCACGAACATCACGTTCGACAGGTCGTAGTCGACCTCGAGGTAATGGTCGTTGAAGGTCGCGTTCTGCTCGGGGTCGAGAACCTCCAGCAGGGCGGCAGAGGGGTCACCGCGGAAATCCATGCCCATCTTGTCGATCTCGTCGAGCAGGATGAGTGGGTTCGAGGTCTTGGCCTTGCGCATCGACTGGACGATCTTGCCGGGCATCGAGCCGATGTAGGTCCGGCGGTGGCCGCGGATCTCGGCCTCGTCACGCACGCCGCCGAGCGACATCCGCACGAACTCGCGACCCGTCGCCTTGGCGATCGACTTGCCGAGCGAAGTCTTGCCGACGCCGGGGGGCCCGACGAGGCAGAGGATCGGCCCGGTGAGCTTGTTGGCCCGCTGCTGCACGGCGAGGTACTCGACGATCCGCTCCTTGACCTTCTCCAGGCCGAAATGGTCGCCGTCGAGCAGGACCTGGGCGCCGAGGAGATCCTTCTTGATCTTCGAGCGCTTGTTCCACGGGATGCCGAGCATCCAGTCGAGGTAGTTGCGCACCACCGTCGCCTCGGCCGACATCGGCGACATCTGGCGCAGCTTCTTCAGCTCGGCCGACGCCTTCTCGCGCGCTTCCTTGGTGAACTTGGTCTTCTCGATCTTGTCCTCGAGCTCGGCCAGCTCGTCGCGGCCGTCCTCGTCGCCGAGCTCCTTCTGGATCGCCTTCATCTGCTCGTTGAGGTAGTACTCGCGCTGGGTCTTCTCCATCTGCCGCTTGACGCGGGTACGGATGCGCTTCTCCACCTGCAGCACGGAGATCTCGCTCTCCATCAGCGACAGCACGCGCTCCAGGCGCGCGGCCACCGTCGGCGTCTCCAGGATCGCCTGCTTGTCGGCGATCTTGACGAGAAGGTGCGAGCCGATCGTGTCGGCGAGCTTCGAGGGCTCCTCGATCTGCGTGACCGCGGAGACGACCTCGGGCGAGATCTTCTTGTTGAGCTTGACGTAGTTCTCGAACTCCGAGAGCACCGAGCGCGCGAGCGCCTCGGCCTCGACCTTGTCGCCGAGCTCGTCGACCAGGGCCTCGGCCTCGGCCTCGTAATACTCGTCCGAGCGGGTGAAGCCGGTGATCTTGGCACGGCCGCCGCCCTCGACCAGCACCTTCACGGTGCCATCGGGCAGCTTCAGGAGCTGCAGCACGGAGGCGAGCGTCCCGATCGTGTAGATCGCGTCGGTGGCCGGGTCGTCGTCGCCGGCGTTGATCTGGGTGGCGAGCAGGATGTGGCGGTCGGTCTTGACCGCCTCCTCGAGCGCGCGGATGGACTTCTCGCGACCCACGAACAAGGGCACGATCATGTGCGGGAAGACGACGATGTCGCGCAACGGCAGGACGGCGTAGGAGCCGGTCGAGCCCGGAACGACCGGCTGGCGAGATTTCGATTGGGTCATCGTTGACTTCCTCATGAGGGACGCCGGGCGGTCGCTCCTCCGATTCGGAGCAAGCTTCCTGCCAGGGGCCGACCGGGCCGCGAGGGTCGGGATAGGTCTGCTGGAGACTTTGCGGCTGGTGGCGCGGTACCGCCCCTCAAGGGAGGCAGCGGCCACTGCGCTGAGCCTCAGGTGGTTTTCCAGGAGCCCCGTTTCAAGGTGCCCACCTGTCGCGGGCCGATCCGTGATCGGCCCGCTCCGTCAAGGACTTAGCGCATGTGCGCCGGCGCACGTCAGGCGCTGACGCTGGCCGGCGCTTCCTTGTTGCGGTCGCCGTGGATGAAGAGCGGGCGCGACTTGCCCTCGACCACCTCGGGGCCGATCACGACCTGCTCCACCGAGTCGAGGCCCGGCAGGTCGTACATCGTGTCGAGGAGGATCGTCTCCAGGATGGAGCGCAGGCCGCGGGCGCCGGTCTTGCGCTCGATCGCCTTGCGGGCGACGAGCGACAGCGCCTCGTCCTGGAACGTCAGGTCGACGTTCTCCATCTCGAACAGCCGCTGGTACTGCTTCACCAGGGCGTTCTTCGGCTCCTGGAGGATCTTCTTGAGGGCGTCCTCGTCGAGGTCCTCGAGCGTCGCCAGCACGGGAAGGCGGCCGACGAACTCGGGGATGAGGCCGAACTTCAGCAGGTCCTCGGGCTCGACCGAGCGGAACACCTCGCCGGTGCGCCGGTCGTCGGGGGCCTGCACGGTCGCGCCGAAGCCGATCGAGGTGCCCTTGCCGCGCGCCGAGATGATCCGCTCGAGCCCGGCGAAGGCGCCGCCGCAGATGAACAGGATGTTGGTCGTGTCGACCTGCAGGAACTCCTGCTGCGGGTGCTTGCGGCCGCCCTGCGGAGGCACGGAGGCGACGGTGCCTTCCATGATCTTCAGGAGCGCCTGCTGCACGCCCTCGCCCGAGACGTCGCGGGTGATCGAGGGGTTGTCGGACTTGCGCGAGATCTTGTCGATCTCGTCGATGTAGACGATGCCGCGCTGCGCCCGCTCGACGTTGTAGTCCGAGGCCTGGAGCAGCTTGAGGATGATGTTCTCGACGTCCTCGCCGACGTAGCCCGCCTCGGTCAGCGTGGTCGCGTCCGCCATGGTGAACGGCACGTCGAGGATGCGGGCCAGCGTCTGCGCGAGCAGCGTCTTGCCCGAGCCCGTCGGCCCGATCAGCATGATGTTGGACTTGGCCAGCTCGACGTCGTTGTGCTTGGTCGCGTGGGCGAGGCGCTTGTAGTGGTTGTGCACCGCGACCGAGAGGACCTTCTTCGCGAAGTCCTGGCCGATGACGTAGTCGTCGAGGACGCGCCGGATCTCCTTCGGCGTGGGCACGCCGTCGCGGCTCTTCACCAGGGAGGATTTCGACTCCTCGCGGATGATGTCCATGCACAGCTCGACGCACTCGTCGCAGATGAACACCGTCGGGCCCGCGATCAGCTTGCGGACCTCGTGCTGGCTCTTGCCGCAAAACGAGCAGTACAGCGTGCTCTTGGAGTCGGTGCCGCCAGTCTTGCTCATATCGGTCTCCGATTCGTGCGTGCGCTGCCAGCCGGGGGCACACGCGCATCGTTTACAAGTAAGGGAATCCGCTTAAAGAAAAAGTCACCTGCGCGTCTTTGCCTGGGGTCCCTCGCGAACCGGTCGCCGCGAACCCCGATGCAAACACGCGGCCGCGGCGGGATCAAGGCCGCGATCGCCACACCCCTCCCCCGGCGACGCCGCGGCCGCCGGGCGAGGGCATGCGGCCTCCTCAGGCGGAGGCCGGCTCGGGCCGCTTCTGGATGACCTCGTCGATCAGGCCGAACTCCTTGGCCGCATCGGCGGTCATGAAGTTGTCGCGCTCCAGCGCCTGGACGATCGAGTCGTAGTCGCGCCCGGTGTGCTTCACGTAGATCTCGTTGAGGCGCTTCTTCAGCGCCTCGATCTCGCGGGCGTGGATCAGGATGTCGGTGGCCTGGCCCTGGAACCCGCCGGACGGCTGGTGGACCATGATGCGGGCGTTGGGCAGAGCAAAGCGGTGGCCCGGCTCGCCGGCGGTGAGGAGCAGCGAGCCCATCGAGGCGGCCTGGCCGACGCAGAGCGTCGTCACCGGGCAGCGGATGAACTGCATCGTGTCGTAGATCGACAGGCCCGAGGTCACCACGCCGCCGGGCGAGTTGATGTAGAAGGAGATCTCCTTCTTCGGGTTCTCGGCCTCGAGGAACAGCAGCTGCGCGACGATCAGCGACGCGCCGTAATCCTCGACCGGTCCGGTGAGGAAGATGATCCGCTCGCGCAGCAGTCGCGAGTAGATGTCGAACGCTCGCTCGCCGCGGCTCGACTGCTCGACCACCATGGGCACGAGCGCGCTGTTATAATAGTCGACCGGATCTCTCATCATGGCCTTTTGGGCTCCAAGGGGCCCGGCCCTCCGCGAATCACGGAGAGGCCGGGCGCGTCAGCGAACGACGGCATTCCTTAACGCCGCCTAACCATATGCCCGCCGCCTCGAGACGAGCGCGGGCTCAGTCGGCCTTCGATTCAGCCGGCGCCGCCTCGGCGGACGTCGAGTCGGCCGACTTGGCGTCGACCTTCCCGTCGCCGGCGTCGTCGGCTTCCTCGTCGGCGAAGAGCGTCTCCTTCGAGACGGGCTCCTCCACCAGCTTGACCTGGCCGAGGACGTGGTCGACGACCTTCTCCTCGAACAGCGGCGCCCGAAGCTCGGCGAGCGCCTGCGCATTCTTCCGGTAGAAATCCCAGACCTGCTGCTCCTGGCCCGGGAACTGCCGGACCCGGGCGATGAGGGCCTGGTTCACCTCTTCGTCGGAGACCTTGATATCGGCGCTCTCGCCGACCTGCGCAAGCACCAAGCCGAGGCGCACGCGACGCTCGGCGATCTTGCGGTACTCGGCGGTGGCCTTCTCCTCGGTGGTGTCCTCGTCCTCGAAGGTCTTGCCGCGGGCCTTCAGGTCCTGCTCGACCTGGGCCCAGACGCTGGCGAATTCCTGCGCGACGAGCGAGGGCGGCAGGTCGAAGGCGTAGCGGCCGTCGAGCGCGTCGAGGAGCTCCTTCTTGAGCTTGCGGCGCGAGGCCGCCTCGAAGTCGGTGCCGATCGCCTTGGCCACCGCCTCCTTGAGCGCGTCGAGGGAGTCGAGGCCCATGCCCTTGGCGAAGTCGTCGTCGATCTTGGCCTCGCCCGGGGCCTGGATCTTGGTGACGGTCACGTCGAACTCGGCGTCCTTGCCGGCGAGCTGCTCGGCGCCGTAGGCCTCCGGGAAGGTCGCCTTGACGAGGCGCTGCTCGCCGACCTTGGCGCCGACCAGCGCCTCCTCGAAGCCGGGGATGAAGGAGTTCGAGCCGAGCTCGAGATCGATGCCCTCGCCCTTGCCGCCCTCGAACTCGGTGCCGTCGATGCGGCCGACGAAGTCGATGGTGAGGCGGTCGCCGGTCTCGGCGGCCGCGCCGGCGTCGCGCTCGGTGAACGGGCGGCTCTGGCCGGCCATGCGCTCCAGCGCCTCGTTCACTTCGGTGTCCGAGGGGGTGGCGACCAGCTTGGTCAGGCTGACGTCGGAGAGGTCGGCGAGCTCGAAGCTCGGCAGCACCTCGAGGGCGACCTTGAACGAGAGGTCGGCCTTGGCGTCGAGCGCCTTCTCGACCACCGACTGGTCGGAGGGGAACTCGATCTGCGGCTCGAGGGCGAGCTTGAGGCCGTTGTCGGCGACGATCTTCTGGTTCGCCTCGTTGACGGCGTTCTGCACCACGTCGGCCATCACCGAGCGGCCGTAGACCTTGCGCAGGTGCGCCACCGGCACCTTGCCCGGCCGGAAGCCCTTGAGCTGGACCTTGTCCTTCATGCCCGACAGCTCGGTGTTCAGGCGATCCTCGAGCTCGCTCGCGGCGAGGGACACCTGAAACGTGCGCTTCAGCCCCTCGGAGTGTGTCTCGGTCACCTGCATCGTCGTCGCTCTCAAAGTCCGTGTGATCGTATGCGCGAGCATCCGGGTGCGGCCCTTGCTGAGGCCTGGCGGAGTCGCGGGTTCGGTACGGGGAAGCGGGACCGCGCGAGGCGAACGGCATCCGCTGGGCGGAGCCGGCCGCCCGCGTCCGCACAGGGATCGGCCGTTTCCGTTTCCGACGGCGGAGCTGGTGCGGGCGGAGGGGCTCGAACCCCCACGTCTTGCGACACTGGAACCTAAATCCAGCGCGTCTACCAGTTCCGCCACGCCCGCGAGCGCCGATGCCCGGCGCGTGTCCGGCCGCCGGAGGGCGGGTCTATAGCATGCGAGGCACAGGCCGCAGCAAAAAACTTGCGGGTCCGAAACGGTGGCGCCGCGCGGGGGCGGCGGCTACAAGCGGCGGCCCCGGAATCCGCCCCGGATTCCGCGCGCGCCCCGCCGCTCCGAGGTTCCATGCCGACAGCCCGATCCGCGCCGCCGACCGAATCTCGACACGGCGCGTCGCGTCGGGCGCTCTTCCTGGGAAGCGCCGCGTTCCTCCTGCTCCCGCGGGGCGGCCGGGCCCAGGGCAAGCCCGCGGCTCCTGCGCCGGGGGCGCCGACCGCGCCGCTGCCGGAGCCGCGCGCCGCGAAGGCGGCGCCGTCCAAGACGCGCTTCCGGCCCGAGCCCGCCCCCGAGACCGCCGTATGGTCGTTCGACGGGACCTCGGCGCCTCCGACGTTCCGGGTGAAGCTCGGCGAGGCCGTGCGCGTGCGGGTCGAGAACAGGACCGACAAGCCGCTCTCGCTGCACTGGCACGGGGTGCGCAACAAGAACGCCATGGACGGCGTCGGCGGCGTGACGCAGGCGCCGATCGCGCCCGGCGCCGACTTCACCTACGATTTCGTGCCGCCCGACGCCGGCACCTTCCTGGTCCGTCCGCTCGTGGTCGGCGGATCGAGCGAGCCGTCCGGCCGGGGCCTCGCCGGCTTCCTGATCGTGGAGGAGAAGGCGCCGCCCGCGGTCGAGGCCGACGTGTCGCTGCTGATGCAGGACTGGCGCCTGCAGGACGACGGCGCGCTGCTGCCCTTCGGCCAGACCGCGTTCGCGGCGAGCAACGGGCGGCTCGGCAACCTCTTGACCATCAACGGCGCCAACGTGCCGGCCACCTTCGAGGCGCGGCCGGGCAGCCGGATCCGGGTGCGGCTCGGCAACGCCTGCAACGCCCGGGCGACCCGCATCCGCTTCGAGGGCCTGAAGGTCTACGTCGCGGCCGTCGACGGCCAGCCGACCGACACGTTCGAGCCGCTGCGCGCGACGCTGCCGTTCCCGCCCGGCACCCGCTACGACCTGCTGATCGACCTGCCGGCGGAGGCCGACGCGAAGGGTGCGATCACCGCGCTGGTCGGCCAGGGCCTGCAGCTCGCCACCGTCGTCACCAAGGGCTCGGCCGTCACCGAGAAGCGGCCGCCGATCGGGCCGATCGGCGAGAACCCGCTGCTGCCGCGCGAGGTCAAGCTGCAGAACGCGCTGCGCCGCGACGTGGTGATCACCGGCGGCGCCAGCCTCTCGAAGGACAAGCCCGAGGCGGAGCCGGCCTATTCCGGCGACGCCAACCGGATCTGGTCGGTCAACGGCACCAGCGCGACCGCGGGCCTCGCGCCGATCTTCACGGTGAAGCGCGGCCAGGTGGTGGTGCTGGCCTTGCGCAACGAGACCGCGTTCCCGCAGGCGCTGCACCTGCACGGCCACGTCTTCCGCCTGCTCCACCCCCTCGACGACGGCTGGGAGCCCTACTGGCTCGACACCTTCCAGCTCCTCGAAGGCCGCACCGCCCGCATCGCCTTCCAGGCCGACAATCCCGGCCGCTGGCTGATCAGCGCGACGGTGCTGGAGCGGTTCGACACCGGGCTGTGGACCTGCTTCGAGGTGACGTGACGCAGCCCGCTTCTTCCCTCCCCCCTTTGCGGGGCGAGGGAAAAGACCGTCGTCACCCTCCAAGCTCTTCCAGAACCCCCGCCAGCACCGCCGGCATCAACTCCGGAATATCCTCGGCGATCAGCCCCGGGCCGTGGCGCAGGCCGGCATCGCCGTGGAGCCAGGCCGCGGCGCAGGCCGCCTCGAACGGCGGCATGCCCTGGGCCAGGAGCCCCGCGACCAGGCCGGCGAGCACGTCGCCCGAGCCGGCGGTGCCGAGCCACGGCGTGGCGTGGTCGTTGATCGCGGCGCGGCCGTCGGGGGCGGCCACCACCGTGTCGGGGCCCTTGAGCACCACCACGGCGCCGACCCGTGCGGCGGCGCGGCGGGCCTGCTCGAGCTTGCCGACCTCCGCAACGGCGTCGGTGCCCGCGAACAGTTTCGCGAACTCGCCCGCATGCGGGGTCAGCACCGCCTTCGCGTCGCCGTCGGCGAGGTGGGCGGCGAGCAGGGCCGCTTGCTTGGCAAAGCTCGTCAGCGCATCGGCGTCGAGCACGAGGCCGCGCCCGGCGGCGGCCGCCACCGCGACGAGGTCGCGCGTCGCCTCGCCGACGCCGAGGCCGGGGCCCGCCAGGATCGCGTTGATGCGCTCGTCGGTGAGCAGGTCGTCGAGGTCGTCGGCGGAGTCGCACGGCCGCAGCATGATCGCGGTGAGGTGGGCGGCGTTCTCCGCCAGCGCCCGCTCCGGCGAGGCCACCGTGACGAGCCCGGCCCCGATCCGCAGCGCGCCGCGGGCGGCCAGCCGCGCCGCGCCGGTGCGGGTGGCCGGCCCCGACAGCACGAGGGTGTGGCCGCGGGTGTACTTGTGGCTCGCATCGGCGAGCCGCGGCAGGCGCGCGCCCCAGACCTCCGGTCCGTTGCGGAACGCCGGGGCGCCGACCGCGAGCCCGGCCGCGAACGCCGCCGGGCCGGTGCCGATCCCGGCGACGTGCAGCCGGCCGCACAGGCCGCGGCCGGGCTGCAGCCGGTGGCCGGGCTTCTCCGCGACGAACGTGACGGTCTCGACCGCCCGGAGCGCGAAGCCGCGGACGGCGCCGGTATCGCCGTCGACCCCGCTCGGCACGTCGACCGCCAGCACCGGGCGCCCGGACGCCGCGACCCGCTCGAGCGCATGGCGGGCCGGCCCTTCGAGGTCGCGCGACAGGCCGGCGCCGAACAGCGCATCGACGACGAGGTCGGCGCGCGACGGATCGGCCTCCGCCAAGCCCAGCACCGTCCCGGTCCACGCCGCCGCGGCCTCGGCCGCATCGCCCGAGAGGGCGTCGCGGGGGCCGAGCAGGGCGAGATCGACGCCGTATCCGGCCTCGGCGAGCAGGCGGGCCGCGACGATCCCGTCGCCGCCGTTGTTGCCGGGGCCGCACAGGACGAGCACCCGGCCGCCCGGGGTCAGGTGCGCCCGCGCCCGCTCCGCCACCGCGGCGCCGGCCGCCCGCATCAGGGCGATGCCCGGCGTGCCCCCGGCGATCGCCGTCGCATCGACGGTCCTCATCGCGTCGACCGTCATCAGGCGTGAGCCGTCCATCGCGTCACTTCCGTCTCGTTCGAACCCACGCTGCCCGTGCACGGTCCAGCCGATGCCCAAACAATCGGCCCTCACAGCAAAATTGCCTAAACGATTTGCATTTCATGCAACCAGAATGGGCAGTTTCCCCGGGGGCGGGTTGAAAACGGCGTGGCGGCCGGACCGGTGGAGTGATAGAAATTCGGCATCATAGAGCGCAGGTTGGGCCGTCCGGCATGAAGAAGATCGAAGCGATCATCAAGCCCTTCAAGCTCGACGAGGTAAAGGAGGCGCTCCAGGAGGTCGGCCTCCAGGGCATCACCGTGATCGAGGCCAAGGGCTTCGGCCGCCAGAAGGGCCACACCGAGCTGTATCGCGGCGCGGAATACGTCGTCGATTTCCTGCCCAAGGTGAAGCTCGAGATCGTGCTCTCGGACGCCCTGGTCGAGGGCGCCGTCGAGGCGATCCGCAAGTCGGCCCAGACCGGCCGCATCGGCGACGGCAAGATCTTCGTCTCGACCATCGAGGAGGCGATCCGCATCCGCACCGGCGAGACCGGGCCGGACGCGATCTGAGCCCCGCGCCGGGAGGCGGCGCGTGAGCCTCGCTCCGCACCTGCGCAGCGTGGTCGAGGAGATCGCCTACGAGATGCGGCAGCGCTCCGACCGGGGCACGGTCGCGCGCTACATCCCCGAGCTCGCCCGCGTCGACCCGCAGGCCTTCGGCCTCGTCGTGATCGATGCCGACGGCACCATCGCCGCGGCCGGCGACAGCGAGACCCCGTTCTCGATCCAGAGCGTGTCGAAGGTCTTCACCCTGACGCTCGCGCTCGGCATGGTCGGCGACGCCCTGTGGAAGCGCGTCGGGCGCGAGCCCTCGGGCAGCCCGTTCAACTCGATCGTGCAGCTGGAGCGCGAGCAGGGCGTTCCGCGCAACCCATTCATCAATGCCGGCGCGATCGCGGTGACCGACGTGATCCTGTCCGGCCACCAGCCGCGCGAGGCGCTGGGCGAGATCCTGCGCTTCATGCAGGCGCTCGCCAACGACCCGACCATCGCCATCGACGAGGCGGTGGCGGCGTCCGAGAAGCGCACCGGCTTCCGCAACGTGGCGCTGGCCAACTACATGAAGTCCTTCGGCGTGGTCGAGAACCCGGTCGACTACACGCTCGGCGTCTACTTCCACCATTGCGCGATCAGCATGTCGTGCCGGCAGCTCGCCACGGCGGGGCGCTTCCTGGCCCATTCCGGCCGGAACCCCGCCACCGGCCTGTCGGTGATCCCGCCCGAGCGCGCGCGCCGCATCAACGCGGTGATGCTGACCTGCGGCCACTACGACGGCTCGGGCGAGTTCGCCTACCGGGTCGGCCTGCCGGGCAAGAGCGGCGTCGGCGGCGGCATCCTGGCGATCGCCCCGGGCCGGGCCTCGATCGCGGTCTGGTCGCCCGGCCTCGACGAATCCGGCAACTCGCATCTCGGCCGGATCGCGCTGGAAAGCCTGACCAAGCGCATGGGCTGGTCGATCTTCGGCGCGTGAGCTCTCCGCGAAGCGCCGAAGGGCCTCCTCTCCCCTCCGGGAGAGGGGGGTCCGCGTTCCGACCGGCACGCGCCTGGGGAACGAAAGACGGCGCGGATCCGAAGACCCGCGCCGCCGCGTAAGGCCGAAATCCCGGACCTCAGTGGGTCGGAACCGACTCGACCGTCTTCAGGATCTGCGAGGCGATCTGGTAGGGGTCCCCCTGGCTGTTGGGACGGCGGTCTTCCAGGTAGCCCTTGTAGTCGTTGTTGACGAAGGAGTGCGGCACGCGGATCGAGGCGCCGCGGTCGGCCACGCCGTAGGAGAACTGGTTGATCGCCGCGGTCTCGTGCTTGCCGGTCAGCCGCATGTGGTTGTCGGGGCCGTAGACGGCGATGTGGTCGTCGAGGTTCTCCTTGAACGCCGCCATCAGCTTCTCGAAGTATTCCTTGCCGCCGGTCTCGCGGAGGTAGGTGGTCGAGAAGTTGGCGTGCATGCCCGAGCCGTTCCAGTCGGTGTCGCCGAGCGGCTTGCAGTGGTACTCGACGTCGATGCCGTACTTCTCGCACAGGCGCTGCAGCAGGTAGCGCGCGACCCACATCTCGTCGGCGGCCTTCTTGGAGCCCTTGCCGAAGATCTGGAACTCCCACTGGCCCTTGGCCACCTCGGCGTTGATGCCCTCGTGGTTGATGCCGGCGTCGAGGCAGAGGTCGAGGTGCTCCTCGACGATCTGGCGCGCGATCGGGCCGACGTTCGAGTAGCCGGCGCCGCAATAGTACGGGCCCTGCGGCGCGGGGTAGCCGGTCGACGGGAAGCCGAGCGGGCGGCCGTCCTTGTAGAAGAAGTATTCCTGCTCGAAGCCGAACCAGGCGCCCGGGTCGTCGTGGATGGTGGCGCGCTTGTTCGACGGGTGCGGGGTCTTGCCGTCCGGCATCATCACTTCGCACATCACCAGCACGCCGTTCTTGCGCGTGGAATCGGGGAAGTGGCGCACGGGCTTGAGCATGCAGTCGGACGAGCCGCCCTCGGCCTGCAGGGTCGATGAGCCGTCGAAGCCCCAGAGCGGGAGCTGCTCGAGGGTCGGAAAGCCGTCGAAGTCCTTGATCTGGGTCTTGCCGCGAAGATTCGGGACCGGCGTGTACCCGTCGAGCCACAAATACTCGAGTTTGTATTTCGTCATTCCGAGTCTCTCGTCCGTTAACGATGAAAAGCCAGCGGGAACGGCAGCCGCTCCGGGGCTTCCGACGACCGAGACCCCGCTAGCAGGGACCGTGCCAGCGAAACGCCGTCCCGCCGGCGGTTCCCGTCCCCGCGCGGCCGAGGCATTCAACTCCGCGTGAGCGTCGGGCTCGGAGGGGGCCGCCCCGCTCGGCTCGGGCGCGGGCGATGCGGCGGCACCGCCCGTCGTCCGAGGCCGCGCGCGCCGGCGCGCGACGACGATTTCCGGGCCCCTTCGGTTGGCACGACGGCGTCGCGGGCTGTATGGAGCCCACGTCCGGCGCACGGCACGGTGCGGCGGCCCACGAATGTCAGGAGGACGTCCACGATGACGACAGCGGCCGAGGTGCTCAAGACCATCCGGGACAACGACGTCAAGTATGTCGACTTCCGGTTCACGGACCCGCGCGGCAAGTGGCAGCACGTCACCTTCGACGTCAGCCTGGTGGACGACGAGATCTTCGAGGAAGGCACGATGTTCGACGGCTCGTCGATCGCCGGCTGGAAGGCGATCAACGAATCCGACATGCTGCTGATGCCGGACCCAGCGACCGCCACGATGGACCCGTTCTTCTCGGCGGCCACTATGGTCATCGTCTGCGACGTGCTCGAGCCCTCGACCGGCGCGCCCTACCCGCGCGACCCGCGCGGCACCGCCAAGCTCGCCGAGGCCTATCTCAAGTCCACCGGCATTGGCGACACGATCTACGTCGGCCCGGAGGCCGAGTTCTTCGTCTTCGACGACGTGAAGTTCGGCGCCGACCCGTACCACACCGGCTTCCAGCTCGATTCGACCGAGCTGCCCACCAACGGCTTCACCGACTACGAGGGCGGCAACCTCGGCCACCGCGTCGCCACCAAGGGCGGCTACTTCCCGGTGCCGCCGCAGGATTCGGCCCAGGACATGCGCGGCGAGATGCTGGCCGCGATGCAGGGCATGGGCGTGAAGGTGGAGAAGCACCACCACGAGGTCGCCAGCGCCCAGCACGAGCTCGGTATGAAGTTCGACACGCTGACGCTGCTCGCCGACCACATGCAGATCTACAAGTACTGCATCCACAACGTGGCGCAGAGCTTCGGCAAGACCGCGACCTTCATGCCGAAGCCCGTCTTCGGCGACAACGGCTCGGGCATGCACGTGCACCAGTCGATCTGGAAGGACGGCAAGCCGATCTTCGCCGGCGACAAGTACGCCGGCCTCTCCCAGGAATGCCTGTGGTACATCGGCGGCATCATCAAGCACGCCAAGGCGCTGAACGCCTTCACCAACCCGTCGACCAACTCCTACAAGCGCCTGGTGCCGGGCTACGAGGCCCCGGTGCTGCTCGCCTACTCGGCGCGCAACCGCTCGGCCTCCTGCCGCATCCCGTGGACGAAGAGCCCGAAGGCCAAGCGCGTCGAGGTCCGCTTCCCCGATCCGATGGCCAACCCCTACCTCGCCTTCTCGGCGCTGCTGATGGCCGGGCTCGACGGCATCCTGAACAAGATCGATCCGGGCGCGGCCATGGACAAGGACCTCTACGACCTGCCCCCGCGCGAGCTGAAGAAGATCCCCACCGTCTGCGGCTCGTTGCGCGAGGCGCTGCAGAACCTCGACCGCGACCGCGCCTTCCTCAAGGCCGGCGACGTCTTCACCGACGACCAGATCGATTCGTTCATCGCCCTGAAGATGGAGGAGGTCATGCGCTACGAGATGACCCCGCACCCGGTCGAGTTCACGATGTACTACTCGCTCTGAGGCTGGGGCGGGCTCGACGCCCGCTCCCATCGCCCACGACGAAGCGCCGGAGCCTCCTCGAGGCTCCGGCGCTTCGCGTTTGAGAACCGCGATGAGAGCCTTCTGACTATATTCCTATACAGGAATATAGGAAGATCCGAGGGGTGCAGTCCATGGCGTCAGGCGCGACGGGCCTTTTGCGGGCGAGATGGCTGATCGCCGCGTACCGCGTGGAGGTCGCCTTCCTGCGGTTGCGCCTGTCGCTGCGTGCGTATCACGCCGACCAACCCCGCGTGCCGGCCGGGAACCCGAGCGGGGGCCAATGGACGGATGGCGATACGGGCGACGGGCATGATTCCGCCGACGATGCGCGGATCGTCCACGTCTCGGACGATGCCGACCGCCGGTACAGGGTCTTGCTCTCCGAGGAAGAGGCGCGCGGCGGGCATACGCTTCGCGAGCATGTGGCAAGACGGATGCGGAGATGATGGGTCGCGTCCTGGCCAGCAGAAGGACGTTCCCGGTCATCAGTTACGGCCTGAAGCGCGATGGCTCGTTCGAGTCGGTGGAGACTGCGAACGACTTTGTCGATCGGACACTGGAGCAGAATGCTGCGGAGGTCGATGACGTCGCAACCGGTAGAAGAGACGATGCCTTCATGACATCCCGTTTCGGATACAGAACCGGGCGGGAAGCCTACACGGCGGGGCAGCTCGAGCCGTATCTGCGCACGACCTACGGTGTCGGAATGTTCATCGTTCACGATCCGGGCAGTCCCCGCGGGTACCGCATCCATACCGCCTATCCGCGCAACGACTGAGATCGACATGCAGGCCGCCCCGGAATTCCTGATCTTTGCCCGCTGGTACATCCAGGACATCGATCGCATCGCGCCGACGCTCGAGGAGCTGTACGATTTCGGTCTCAGACGTTTTCGTGGCGAGGAACGCGTCCGCCTGCGGCAGTTCATCGACCGGGCCGTCCGCGAGGCGTCCGACGCGACGTTGGAACGGCTGTGGAATGAGACGGACGCCGACATCTACTTCCCCACCGTGCAGGATCTCCGCGCCTTCCTGGCCGGCGCCGGCGACCGGCTCTGACCAGAGAATCCGAGGGATCGGGTCCGGACGCCGCAGAGGGAAGAGGGAAGACGCCATGGCGAAGCCGCGCCTCGAACCCACGTCGGAATTCCATCGGCTCGGCCTGGGTTTCTACCAGGACCTCGACACGACTGGGAAGACGGACGACGAGGTCTGTGACATCGTGCTCGATCCGTTCACCGGCCAGGAGCGGATCCGCCTGCAAGACTTCCTCGACGGGATCACGCGCGACGACGCCTCGGATACCGAGCTGCTGCAACTAAGGTAGCTTGTATATCAAATATAATCGCAGTGCTGGTTTTTACTTGATCCATGACCTGAATTCGGCGCGTGGCTTTTGCGTCCGAGCCGCGCATCCACGGAGTGACGGAGATCGACATGCAGCAGCCACCGGAATTCGAGAAATTCTCACGCCAATTTTATGCGGGCATATTGGACGGCGTTGAAACAGAAGCGGAATTAATCAATTCGGTCTTGTCCCCATTCTCAAATCCGCAACAACGCGCGCGCCTGCGTTCGTATCTCGATGAGATAACGCGGGATCATGTAGACGATAGGGAGCTGCAAGAAATCTGGTGGTCGTCGTCCGCAGACACCGTGTTTCGTGATAGCGCTGGGCTGCGTGAGTTGTTGAGAAGAGCGCGAGATCGGCTCTGATATCTGGCCCGAGTTCATCCTTGCGATGCGCGATCCCTCCTATAAAATCTCCATATCCCGCACGATCTGCCATCGATTGCAGATTTTGTGTTTCCATTTAAAGAAGGCTGGAGTTGCTGCATCTCGATGATTGCATAGCTAAAATTCGCAAATCACACATATCAGATCACTGTTTATCGGCGCAATAAACGTCGTGTTGGCGTCGAGTCGAGACATGACCCGACTTCCCCGAGCGGATTTTATCCGGGCCGCATTTCCCCCTGCAGAAGGCAGCCGAAATGAAGCTGCCTGCGGAATTTTGTGATTTCAGCCTGCAATTTTATCAGGATCTTCTCGACGACGTGTCGAGCGAAGAGGAAATGATCCGTACCGTTTTATCGCCGTTGAAGGATGCGGAGAAACGTGCAAGACTGAGGGAATATCTCAGCTCGATCACCGCAGACGAATTTTCAGATGAAGACTTGCGGAAACTGTGGTGGTCCTCGTCCGCCGATATCGTGTTTCACGACGGCGCCGAGCTGAGAGGTTTTCTCAAACGGGTGCGGGACAGATCGTAACGCCCGCCTCGGAAGCCGGCAGGGCAGCTCGGAACCGGCGAAGGCTGTCGATGACAGGGATGCGGTAGAAGTCACGGCAGGTTGCTGAGGCCTGAAGCGTGTCATGGAAGCATGGTGATCGTCCGACGGTGAAGAACGGATCCTTCCCCGGACCCGTCCGGGTTTCGAAAGGCCCGAGATCTTTCGCGGGTGCGGGCCAGGGCCCTGCATGATCCTCGGGGCTCGGCCCCGAGCCCCCGCCAAAGGGATGATCCCTTTGGAATCCCCCGGTTTGTGGTTCTATGATCAGGGGTGGGATCGATCGTCGTCACGGTCAATCACGCCCCCTCGGAATGCGTTGCCGGTCGCTTTCGGACCCTGATCGTTCGAATCGGCGGATCGATCCATGCTCACCCTCGACCACCTTGTCATCGTCGCACCGGATCTCGCCGCGGGCGTGGCTCATGTCCGCGACGGCCTCGGCGTCGACATGCCCGAGGGCGGGCGCCACCGCGAGATGGCGACCCGCAACCATCTGCTGCGCCTCGGCCCGGCGACCTTCCTCGAGGTGATCGCGGTGGACGCGGCGGCCGCGCCGCCCGGCCGCCCGCGCTGGTTCGGCCTCGACGACAGCGCCCGCGTGCGGGCCGACTGGGAGGCCGGCCGGCGCCTGCGCGGCTGGGTCGCCCGCACCGGCGACCTCGACGGCCTGCTAGGGCGCCATCCCGGCCTGTTCGGCGATGCGCTGGCCGTCAGCCGCGGCGCCCTGCGCTGGCGCTTCGCCGTGCGCCGCGACGGCGCCTGGCCCGAGGACGGCGCCCTGCCCTGCCCGATGACGTGGGGCGAAGGCCCGCACCCGGCCGGCGCGATGCCCGATCTCGGCTGCCGGCTCGCCGGCCTCACCCTCACGCACCCCGATCTTGACCGGATCGCCGCCCTGTACCGGACGCTTCGGCTCGCGGACGCGCCAGGGGTTCGGGCCGGGGCGTTCGGCTACCGCGCCGAGATCGCGACGCCCCACGGCCTGCGCGTGCTATCCTGACGGGCAGCGCGATCGGCGCGTCGTTCCGGCCCCCTGCAGGAGATTGTCCCATGGCCCTCGTCTGCCCGGTGATCCTCGGCTCCGTCCGCTCGGACCGGCAGGGTCTTCGCGTCGCGCGATTCCTGATCGCCGAGCTGGTGCGGCGCGGCTGGGAGGCACCGCTGGTCGACCCCGCCGAGCTGCAGCTGCCGCTGCTCGACCGGATGTACAAGGAGCACCCGAAGGACGAGGCGCCGCCGAAGCTCGAGGCGCTGGCGGCGCTCTACCGCCGGGCCGACGCCTTCGCCGTGGTCTCGGCCGAGTACAACCATTCGGTGCCGCCGGCCCTGTCGAACACCCTCGACCACTTCCTGGAGGAGTATTACTGGCGGCCCTCGGCGATCTGCTGCTACTCGGCCGGGCAGTACGGCGGCGTGCGCGCGGCGATGCAGCTTCGGGCGATGCTGGCCGAGCTCGGCATGCCGAGCATCCCCTCGCTGCTGCCGGTGCCGCGGGTCGGCAAGGCGCTGGACGAGGCGGGCACGGCCGCCGAGCCGTGGCTGACCAAGGCCGCCGGCAAGTTCCTCGACGAGCTGGCCTGGTACGCTGAGGCGCTGAAGGCCCAGCGGCAGAAGGGCACGCCGTACTGAGCGCCGAGTGGCACCGCGATTGCCACGCGCCGGGGACCGCGGGTCGCAGGACGGGCGTGGCATCAACGAGAGCTGGGCATGAACGAGAGCGTGGAACGGGTCCGGGACGCCCTGGCTGAGCTGATCAAGGCGGCGCTGATCTCCGACGACCGGACGAGCCTTGCCTGCCGCGACGCGGCGCGGGAGAAGCTCGCGGCGCTGGCGGCCGACCCGCCGGAGGCGGCATCGCTGCGCATCGACGGCGCCTGGACCCTGGCGATCAAGGCGGCCGAGGCGCCGGAGCTCCAGCCGGCCGAAGGCCAGGTGAACCTGACCCTGCCTCGGGCCGCGCCGTTCGCCCTCGAGGACCTGATCGCGCCGGGCTTCGACGTGGACGCCGCCGTCGAGACGATCCGCAAGTCGGCCTCCACCGGCTAGAGCATCGTCCGTGATCCAGGGATCGCGGACGATGCTCTGTCCTGTCGTGAGGCCGTATTGTCTTCACGCGGGCCGGGATCCGCCCCGCTTGAAAATGCTCACCGAGCGGAGACCGGCGACCGACGCCTGTCGAGGGCCGGCGGCGCCGATGTTGCTCCGGATCGGGCGCAGCACCATGTTGGGGAACAGACGCGCGGTCCTCGATCGCGATCCCCGAACAGAACCGTCGCCGCGCGCGGCGCGAGCGAGCTGAACAGCCTTTGGCCAAACGCATCAACACCCAGGCGGGGGAGCCGTCCCTCCCCTCGCGCGAGCAGATCGTCGCCTTCATCGCGCAGGCGACCGACACGGTCGGCAAGCGCGAGATCGCGCAGGCCTTCGGCATCAAGGGCGCCGACAAGATCGGCTTGAAGCGCATCCTCAAGGAGATCGAGGAGGACGGCGACATCGCCCGCGGGCGCGGCGGCCTGTCGAAGGCCGGGCGCCTGCCGCCGGTGGTGCTGGCCGACATCCGCTCGCGCGACCGCAACGGCGACTTCCTGGCGTTTCCCGCCGAGTGGGATGCCGGCAAGGGCGATGGGACGGGCGACGGGACGGGCAAGCCGCCGACCATCGTGCTCCACGCGCCGCGCGGCGGCCGCAAGCCGCGGGGCCTGACCGCCGGCATCGGCGACCGCGCCCTGCTCAGGGTCGAGCCCGACGGCGCCGACGGGCGCTACACCGGCCGCGTCGTCAAGGTGATCGGAAAGAACAAGGCCGAGATCA
The DNA here is from genome assembly GCF_022829745.1 of Methylobacterium sp. E-016. Lineage (NCBI taxonomy): Bacteria > Pseudomonadati > Pseudomonadota > Alphaproteobacteria > Hyphomicrobiales > Methylobacteriaceae > Methylobacterium > Methylobacterium sp. E-016. Next base: position 14,877 of record NZ_JAKSYF010000159.1, on the reverse strand, counting down.
TCGGCGTGTTCCGCGAGGGCGCCCAAGGTGGCCGCATCGTGCCGGTGGAGAAGCGCTCGCAGGGCCGCGAGATCCTGATCCCGCCCGGCGAGGAGGGCGAGGCCCGCGAGGGCGACCTCGTCAGCGTCACGCTGGAGCGCGAGACCCGCTTCGGGCTGCCGCGCGGCCGGGTGCGCGAGCGCCTCGGCTCGCTCGGTTCCGAAAAGGCGGTGAGCCTGATCGCGCTGCACCTCCACCACATCCCGCACGTGTTCGCGGAGGCGACGCTGGCCGAGGCCGACGCGGCCAAGCCCGCCACGATGAAGGGCCGCGAGGATTGGCGCGACCGCCCGCTGCTGACCATCGATCCGCCCGACGCCAAGGACCACGACGACGCGGTGATGGCGCAAGCCGACGACGACGCCGGCAACCCCGGCGGCTTCGTCGTCACCGTGGCGATCGCCGACGTCGCGGCCTACGTCCGCCCCGGCTCGGCCCTCGACCGCGAGGCGCTGGAGCGCGGCAACTCGGTCTACTTCCCCGACCGGGTCGTGCCGATGCTGCCCGAGCGTATCTCCAACGACCTGTGCTCGCTCCGCGAGGGCGAGGACCGCCCGGCGCTGGCGGTGCGGATGGTGGTCGCCGCCGACGGGACGAAGCGCAAGCACACGTTCCACCGGGTGATGATGCGCTCGCGCGCCAAGCTCTCCTACGCCCAGGCGCAGGCCGCCATCGACGGGCACGGCGACGACGCCGCGAATGCGCTGCTCGACACGGCGCTCCGCCCGCTCTGGGCCGCCTACGCGGCGCTCCGCGAGGCGCGCGACCGGCGCGGCCCGCTGGCGCTCGACCTGCCGGAGCGCAAGGTGCTGCTGACCCCGGACGGCGCGGTCGACCGGGTGATCGTGCCGGAGCGCCTCGACGCGCACCGGCTGATCGAGGAGTTCATGATCCAGGCCAACGTCGCGGCGGCCGAGACGCTCGAGGGCGCGCGCCAGGCGCTGATCTACCGGGTGCACGACGAGCCGGCGATCGAGAAGATGCGCGCGCTCGGCGAGGTGCTCGCCTCGGTCGGCGTCAAGCTGCCGAAGGAGGGCGCGCTCCGGCCGGCCCTGTTCAACCGCATCCTCGCGGCGGTGGCCGAGACCGAGCACGCGCTGTTCATCAACGAGGTGGTGCTGCGCAGCCAGGCCCAGGCCGTCTACGGCTCGGAGAATCTCGGGCATTTCGGGCTGAACCTGCGCCGCTACGCCCACTTCACCTCGCCGATCCGGCGCTACGCCGACCTCATCGTCCACCGGGCGCTGATCGCTGCCGGGCGCATGGGCTCGGACGGGCTCTCGCCGGACGTGACGGCCGCCGACCTCGCGCAGGTCGGTGAGCAGATCTCGGCGGCCGAGCGCCGGGCCATGGCGGCCGAGCGCGAGACCATCGACCGGCTGATCGCCCACCACCTCGCCGACCGGGTCGGCGCGACCTTCCACGGCCAGATCGCCGGCGTGACGCGGGCCGGGCTGTTCATCAAGCTGGCCGATACCGGCGCGGACGGCTTCGTGCCGATCTCGACGCTGGGCGCCGACTACTTCCGCCACGAGGAGGGCCGCCACGCGCTGGTCGGCGAGCGCACCGGCGAGACCTTCCGGCTGGGCGACAAGGTCGAGGTGAAGCTCGTCGAGGCCGCCCCCGTCGCCGGCGCGCTGCGCTTCGACCTTTTGTCGGAAGGGCGCACCCGGGCGGGAACCAAGGCCTCCGGCACCCAGGCGCCCGGCGACCGCGCCTTCAAGGCCGCCCCGAGCGGCCGCCCCGCCGGCATCCGCAACGCGGGCACGCGTCACCGCGGCTCGCGCCGATGAGGCGGCAGGGTGTATGGTGACGGCATGATGCGCGAGCCCCCCACCCGTACCGGCCTGGTCCGCTCGATGGCGCGGGGCTTCGTCGGCCGCTGCCCGCATTGCGGGGAGGGCCGGATCTTCGGGCGCTACCTCAAGGTCCGGCCCGAATGCGACGCGTGCGGGCTCGAGCTGCACCATCACCGCGCCGACGACCTGCCGCCCTACCTGGTGATCTTCGTGGTCGCCCACGTGATCGGCTACCTGATCCTCGAATCGGAGCTGAACTACGACGTGCCGCTCTGGGTCTCGCTCAGCGTCTGGCCGGTGGTGACGCTGGCGCTGGCGCTCGGGCTGCTCCAGCCGGTGAAGGGCGCGGTGGTCGGGCTGCAATACGCGCTTGGCATGCACGGCTTCGCCACGCTACCGGGAGCTAAGCCCGACGCGGGGCCGGAGGACGCGCACCTTGACCGACCCGGCCTCGACGGCGCGTCCCCCCTCCGGCCCTAAGCCGAAACCGTCCGCGGCCTTGCGCCCGCGCGACGCCGCGACGCTGATCGTGCTCGACCGCCGCAGCAGCGGGCCGAAGGTGCTGATGGGGCGGCGCAACGCCGGCCTCGCCTTCATGCCGGGCAAGTTCGTGTTTCCCGGCGGGCGGATCGAGGCGAGCGACAGGCGCATGCCGGTGGCCGGCGCGCTGCCCGACTACGCCGAGGCCGCGCTGACCCGGCAGGTGGTGCGCCCGCCCCACCATCTCGGCCGCGCGCTGGCGCTCGCCGCCATCCGCGAGACCTTCGAGGAGACCGGCCTGCTCGTCGGCACCCGCGAATACGGGCCGCCGGAGGAGGTGCCGGCCGGCTGGGAGGCCTTCGCCGCCCACGGCGTGCTGCCGGACCTCGAGGCGCTGCACTTCGTCGCCCGCGCGATCACGCCGCCGAAGCGCGTGCGCCGCTTCGACACCCGCTTCTTCACGGTCGACCGCCGCGCCATCGCCGCCGAGGAGCCGGGCCGGGTCTCGGAGGCGTCGGAACTCACCGAGCTCGCGTGGTTCACCTTCGCCGCCGCGCGCAAGCTCGACCTGCCGACCATCACAGGCATGATCCTCGACGAGCTGGAAGCCCAGGTCGCGGTCGACTTCGCGCCCTACCGCCCGATCCCGTTCCACGCTGAGCGCCGCGGCCGGCGCGAGCGCACGGTGCTGTAGGGCTCGGGCCGCGGGGCGCCCGAGCGGGTCCCCACCTTGACGGCCCCGGCCCGATCGGGCATTCACCCGCCGGTATTCGGCCGGCCACGCCCGGCCCTTTTGCGTTTCGCGCTTGCGGAATGCCGCGAAGCCCCAGGAGCGCCCGCCATGGCCAAGGCCGTCACCGTCAAGATCAAGCTCGTCTCCACCGCCGACACGGGCTACTTCTACGTCACCAAGAAGAACTCCCGCACGCAGACCGAGAAGCTGACGCAGCGCAAGTACGACCCGGTCGTGCGCAAGCACGTCGACTTCAAGGAATCGAAGATCAAGTAAGCCGCCTTGATCTAAGTGCCTGTAGAAATTGAGAAAGCCGCCCATTTGACCGGGCGGCTTTCTCGTTTCGGGTCACAGCAGGATCACAGCCGAGCGGCGCTCGTCAGCGGACGCTCCACGAGAGGAACGCGCCCTGCTGGCGTGGCCCGCCAACGGTGGCGAGCACCAGTTCCGCCCGCGTCGATGGCTTTGGGACAGTGCGCCAGTCCCGCCCGTCGCGAGGAAAATGGAAGTCCCCGGGCTGCATGCCAATCCGCGCGTTGGCAACGGGGATCCCGACCATCGCCGCGAGTTCATAGTCGAGGATCCTGCATTCGCCCTCCAGCCATTGGCGATAGTCGACCAGGAGCGGCAGGGTCGGGGCCGCGGCAACTGCCGTGGGATTGCCGACGAGGGTGACGCTACCGCCGATCAGCGGAAGGCTGGCGAGGCCGCGGAGGAAGCCGCGGCGGGATGAGGGCTCGCTCATGCTGCACCGCCTTTCCCGGCCGGCAGACGTCTCGGCTCTTCCCGTTTAGGAGCGAAGATACCGACGACGCGTCCGACCAAGGCTCGCTCAATCCCCCCTGGCCGGTATGGGCCCTCCACGGTGGCGGAGCGATCGTAAGCGACTGCGAACCAGCGGAAGGCCGCAACGACCTGGTCGTGCCGCTCGTCGAGCACTCGCACAGCCCGGCTTAGGGTCTGCACGACCCGGCGCACCTCCCCGCTTTCCGAGAAGCCGCACTCGTAGGCGATCATGAACAGCTCCCCGTGTTGTGGCTCACGGTCCTGCATGTCGATGATCGCGAACTCGCCGGGGCGCAGGTGGGGCGCCGATCGGGTGTCCGTGATCGGGTGCAGGATGCAACCGGCCGGCAGTTCGGAGAGCAGCATCAGAGCACGTAGCTCCTGCGGTGCGCCGACGGCGCGCGCATCGTTGGGCGGCTTCATGCTCGGCCTCCCGAGATGAGCGCCACACCACGGCGGCAGGTCTCCAAGAAATCTGGCTTGAGGTGAGTCTCGGCATTCACCGAGTCGAGGAAGCGAAAACAATCATCAATCCGGTGGAGATCCTGCTGGATCTGCTCCTGGATCGATTGGCGCAGGAGGATCAGCGCCAGGCGCGACTCCTCGATCGTCAACGCCCGGTGAGGCGTTGGAAGGTCATGGATTCCCATTGGTGGTCGTGCTCGCTGGATGGAAGGAGCTTCTCACGGCTCCCGCGCCTGAAGGCGTACGCCGGGCAGCAGGCCCGGCAGCCGGGGGGTGAGAACCTGCCAGCGAGACAGGCCAGACGCTTTTAAGCCCGCGAAGGCTCTGGACAGCACGCCCGCCCCCGGCCAATATAGCCGCGTTCGGTGCCGCGCTGCCAGGCGCGTCCGTTCCGACCCCGCCAAGGGTCGAATCTTCAACCGCCACCGACCCCGCCAAGGGAAGGCACGATCCCGCCAAGGATCTGCGGTTGGTATCACTGGTCCGGGTTCTCACACCCACGGACAGTATTCAAACGAAGGCCCCGCGGCGCAAGCCATAGCGGGGCTTTTCGTTTTTCAGGAGCCTGGCAGTCGACGATCGACATGCGCTTCATACCGAGCGCGCCAGGGATCCGATGCATCTCATCAGCTCGCGGCCTGCGACGCGCACCGAGCGCACCTGAACCAAGCCTCGTTCAAATGAGGAGGCACCATTGGAAAGTGTGCATACCGCAAAGGAATGCGCGAGTTGTGTGCCGCTCACTCGGTCAGAGATTTTTCTAAGCCTCTGTTTTCGCCGAGTTAATTAGATCTCCGACAGTTTCGGGCGCGGCTCAACCGATGATTTGATATTTCGAAATTGATAGGCCTAGAATGCAGATATTTCGCAGGCGTTCGGACCTGAATGCACTAGGGAGCCATTCGGCGTCATTGTATGATCGTTGAACCAAAGTCGCGTTTCTTCCAACAATATGATCTGCATCTTTGGGCGTCTCGCAATCAAGGCGAGCCCCTCAAATTCAAAGAGGACGATGACACCTTAGACGTGCTCTCGTTGCTACAATCTGCAATAGGCAAAGATGTTGGTAAAATAAATGTTGGCGTAAAAGATGAATGTAAAATTACCCGCGTTAATCTGAGTGCTGACAAAAAATATGCTGCGATCCTTTTTCAAAGAAGTAGTCCTGATGCATCTACTCCATTTTTTAGCTCAAGAAAGACCGGCAAGCTAAAGAAGGCCGATCGCGATGTCGATGAAGACATTGCAGTCAGCGCTCATCTATTCGTAGATATGGAACATATTGCTCTAAGGAAGGGACGATACAGAGCTATCGTCGAAGAAGTTCCAAGCCTCGGCAAAAGTTACATCCAAACTATATTTCATAAAATTCTAAAGTCTCAAGAATATAGTTTCAATGATAGAAATGGTAATGAGAAAACTACATTCACTGCGTGCAAGTTGGATGGCTATAAATCTCAGTCTTTGTCGGACGCGCTGAAGAAGGGAACGGTTCCCTATGTGGAACTAGTCCGGACACCAACTGTCGAAGGCTTAGATTCGGAGTCGTTTCAGCCAAAAGAGCAAAAGCAAAAGATTATGCTCAGGGTTGGGGGCGCGTCGGTCATCGAAAAGCTGAAGACAGTGAAGGCTTGGGCTGTCGGGCAGGGATGGAGCGAGGTTCGCGTGCAGGTCAGGCTTCCTGACGGCCGCGCCAGAGTCGTCCCGGTCGGAAGGGACGATGACGCAGCGGCCGTACTGTTCGTCCGAGCCGAGCAGGTCTATGTTGAGAAGGAGCTGGATGTATGTTGCGAAAATGTCTCACCGCAACTTCTTGAAAAAGCGGTCGCCATGTTCGCGAAAAAATGGACTGCCGATCCCTGAGATCTGAGTCATGCAAAAATTCTTCTACCCGCTGAAATACTTCAGGCTGCAAAATCGTGAAAAGCGCCTCTTAGATGTGGTGCCGACGATAGGGCTTTCCTTGCTTATATGGGCACCCTTTTATCTCCTAGAAGGCGCATCTTTCTTTAGGCCAAATGGTTTCCTCGACAAGATTTTATCATTGGCAGGCGCTCTCACGGGATTTTATATCGCCGCACTGGTGGCGGCGGCAACATTCGTTCATCCTGATCTAGACAAAGTTATAAAATCTGGGCCGGTAGCTCTTGTCGAAAAAGATAATGACGGTCATAAAGTTCAGGTAGCACTTACGCGCCGGGAATTTGCTTGTACTATTTTTGGATACTTGTCATTTGCAGCTTTAGTTGTATCGATAGGATGCGCTATCGCTGTTGGCCTTAGCTCTGCTAAGATACCGGCCTTGCTTGTGCCTTACAAGCAGTACATTAGATTCTCAATCATGATGGCCTACAGCATCGCGATTTCTCATCTTGTTGTTGTGACAAGCCTCGGGCTTTACTACTTGATGGATCGGTTATATCGGCACGACCGACAGGTTACGAGCAAAAAGCCCGCCGTCACCGACAAAGCTGCCTGACGCTAAGCGCTGCTGTCTGGCACAAGCGCTCAAAGGCAGCACTTAAGGTCCGGGCGTAAGCTCCGCCCGATGGAGGTTGGGCAACAGCGAGCCGCTCGTCGAGCTCATCCGCTCCCGGAACGCATCCAGCCCCCATTGCACAATCCTCTGGCGGCCGGCCTCGACAACGGATTGCCGACGGCTATCCTGCTAGGATGCGCATTGTCCTTTTCATCACCGCTCTACTCTTCCTCGTGGCCACTGCCTTCGTCTCGACAACGATACGGTCGGACATTCAGACCGGGATATTCGTCACCTGCCTTGCCGCATCAATCCTGATGTTCGGGCAAGTGGTGATTCTGGGCAGGCAAGCGGAAATCCTGAAGAAGCTGAACGAGCGGCCTTAAGTCGCCGGCCGGGACTTCACCTGCCGCTATCGGGCCGGCGGGTGATCGGTGGGGGGCTCCCCGGTGCCGTGGATCGGTCCGGCGCCGCGCGTTGAGAATGACTGCCCTGGCCCGAGCATCGCGCCACGCAGGCGGTCACGCCTCGCTTCCGCATCCGACCTGATCGGCAGCGCCCCGAAGTCCTCGGGCCGGAGCGGGCGGCGTGGGGGCACGCTCAGGGCATGGGCCGGAGGCGTCGGTAGCGGGATCGCGGGCACCTCTGGCATGCCGAGCATCTCGCGGGCCTCGTTCATGGCAAGCCGGAGGCTTGTCGGCTAAGAGCGGCGAGGCTTCTTCGAGAGAGCCTTGTCTAACAAAGCTCTGATCTCCCGCAGGCTGCTATCGACGACCAGGCCGTGCTCACCGTCTTCAAGCACCTCCACGAACGTGCGGATGTGCATCAGCGCTTCAATCGGGTCCAAGGGCTCCGCCACAGTACCCAGCAGACCGTCTCGAATGCCGACGACGTTTGTCGGAAGCGCTTCGGGATGTGGGCCTCGAGGACCACGACAGGTCATGTTCCGCTCCTCGGGTAACTCAAGCCCGCCATAGCACGTTGGCAGTTAGACAGAAAAAGCCCGCCGCGGCTGGTGCCGGGCGGGCTAGTGCAAATCTCGAAGCCGGCATGGGCTGTTGCATTGCGATTTCGCGCATGCAAAGCTCGATTCGTGTTGCAGCGATGGCGTCGCCGTAACACAGCCCTTTTTGGGCGTTTCCTCCTTAGACTTCGGGCCGCTCCTTCGGGGGTGGCCTTTTTTGTTGGCGGTCTAATAGCGCGGATAGATCTACGTTAGAAGCACTATTTTTCGCCATATCCCCAGCTTCGCCAATTGTGGCGACTATTTATGCATAATACCAGTCATGCAACTGGTCGGAGCTGCCCACTACCTCTTTTCCGCTGCCGTGCCTCCCAGGCCCGGCGCTGCTGGCGCGTCATCCCTTAAGGCGGTCGATTGGGTGATGGTGCCGATTCCTCGTCGTGAGGCCCGAATCGGTCGTGGCGCGTTGCCTCGATCTGGCGGCTTGCACCGCCTAAGCCACCGCCCTCCAGCAATCGCGCCGGGAAGCGGGCCCCGGCCCCGGCGATCTGGCCAGCGGAACGCGCCTCCGTCTTGTAGAGGATCACGTCCAGCGAGCCGTCGGGCCGCTGCTGCACCTGTGCCGTGAATGACTCGTCGTTGTTGATGACGTTCACCGTAGGAGGTGTGGCGTTGGTGTTCGCTGGTGTCCGAGTGGGCGCCGTTCGACAGGTCGTCAGCAACGCGTAGGGTCATTCGCATGTGTTACGCCCTACTCGCCGCCATCGTCATGCTGCAGGGTGGTGGCGCATTCGCTGCCGAACCAATCGTCGGACGCGCCAGCGACACGGTGGTGATCCACGGCGCCCGCATCCGCCTTTTCGGCATCGACGCGCCAGAAAGCGCTCAGGTGTGTGAGGACGCTGCCGGCAAGGAGTACCGCTGCGGACAGGTCGCTGCTCTCGCGCTGTCCGACCGGATCGGAGAGGCGCCAATCTCGTGCGAGCCTCGGGACACCGATCGCTACGGTCGCACCGTCGTCGTCTGCCGGAAGGGCGCCGAGGATCTGAACGCCTGGATGGTGGCGCAGGGCCATGCCGTCGCGTTCCGGCGCTACTCGAGCGACTATGCGGGACAGGAAGCACAGGCACGGGCGGCCAAGCGCGGGATCTGGGCTGGCACGTTCGAAGATCCAGCGGGCTGGCGTAGAACCCGTCGAGGCGGAGCCGCAGCGAGGATTGCCGACGAGCCGACGCCCGCCGGCTCAAACGCCTCGATGACCTGCACGATCAAGGGTAACATCTCAGCCAAGGGCGACCGGATCTATCACCTACCTGGAACCAGCGCCTACACGCGCACTGTGATCGATGAGCGGGCGGGCGAGCGCATGTTTTGCACCGAAGATGAGGCGAAGGCAGCGGGTTGGCGGGCGCCGCGAGGGTGAAACGCGTACAAGGTCAGGCAGCGTTCGGACACCGATCATGAACCAGCGGCCGACGCCCACTCAATTCGATCGAGGTACGCCCACCGAGACGCTCGCCGGCACGATCGAGCGCGTCACCTTCCACAACGCCGAGACCGGCTTCTGCGTGCTCAAGGTCCAGGCGCGCGGCAAGCGCGATCTTGTGCCGGTGATCGGCCATGCACCTGCCATCGCTGCCGGCGAGTGGATCACGGCGACTGGGATCTGGTTCACCGATCGGCAGCACGGGCTTCAGTTCAAAGCCGACACGCTCAAGGCTACACCACCAACCGGGGTCGAGGGCATCGAGCGCTACCTTGCCTCGGGCTACATGCGCGGGATCGGGCCGGCCATGGCCAAGCGCATCGTGGCGCTGTTCGGTGAGGCCACCTTCGAGATCATCGAAGCCGATCCCGAGCGCCTAAAGGAGGTCTCTGGCATCGGCCCGACGCGGGCGGCCCGCATCGTCTCAGGCTGGGCCGAGCAGAAGGCGGTGCGCGAGATCATGATCTTCCTGCACGCGCACGGCGTCGGCACGGCGCGGGCGGTGCGGATCTTCAAGACCTACGGCCACGAGTCGATTGTGGTGATGAGCGAGGATCCCTACCGCCTCGCTCGTGATATCCGTGGGATCGGCTTCCGGACGGCGGACGCGATCGCGATGCGTCTCGGGCTGGCCAAGGAAGCTCCGCAGCGGCTCAGGGCAGGCGTGTCGTTCGCGCTGCAGACGGCCATGGACGAGGGGCATTGCGGCCTGCCGATCGAACGGCTGATCGTGCTCGCCCAGAAGCTCCTCGAGATCGATGTCACTCTTGTCCGCACCGCCGTCGCCGACGAGCTTACGCGCGGCGATGAGGTCATCGCCGACACGGTCGACGATGAGCCCTGCGTCTTCCTCAAGGGCCTGCACGCGGCGGAGCGCGCGATTGCCGAGCGGCTCGTCACCAGGGCCCGTGGCTTACCCTCATGGCCCAGTATCGACCTCGACAAGGCTCGGCCCTGGGTGGAGGCGAAAACCGGCAAGACGCTCTCGCCCTCCCAGGGTGAGGCCATCCGTTTGATGCTGGCATCGAAGCTCTGCGTCATCACCGGCGGTCCCGGCGTCGGCAAGACCAGCACCCTCGATTCGCTGCTTCGCATCCTGACCGCCAAGGGCGTGAAGGTGCTGCTCGCCGCACCCACGGGGCGTGCCGCCAAGCGGATGACGGAGCAGACCCGGCTCGAGGCCAAGACAATCCACCGGCTTCTGGAGATCGATCCGAAGCGCGGCGGCTTCTCGCGTAACGAGGAGAACCCGCTCGACTGCGACTTGCTCGTGCTCGACGAGTGCTCGATGATCGACGTGCCGTTGATGAACGCCCTGCTGAAGGCCGTGCCAGAGCGCGCTGGGCTGCTCCTCGTCGGCGACGTCGATCAGCTCCCCTCGGTCGGCCCAGGCCAGGTGCTGGCCGACGTCATCGCGTCTGACCGCGTGCCGGTGGCGCGACTGACTGAAGTGTTCCGCCAAGCAGCCGAGAGCCGGATCATCGTCAACGCCCACCGCATCAACCAGGGCCAGATGCCGGAGCGGCCACAGCCGGGCGAGAAGGCCGACTTCTACCTGATCGAGATCGACGATCCTGACGTCGGTGTCGCCAAGCTGATCGAAGTCGTGACCAAGCGCATCCCGCGCTCCTTCGGTCTCGATCCGATCCGCGACGTCCAAGTCCTGACGCCGATGCTGCGTGGCTCGCTTGGATCGCGCAACCTCAACCACGAGCTCCAGCGCGTGCTCAATCCGAACCCGGCTCAGCAGATCGAGCGCTTTGGCTGGCGCTTCGCCCCCGGCGACCGGGTGATGGAGACTCAGAACGACTACGACCGCGACGTCTTCAACGGCGATCTTGGCATGGTGGCGCGCATCGACGAGGAGGAAGGCGCGGTCGTAGTCACCTTCGATAGGCGTGAGGTCGTCTACCCCTACGGCGAGCTCGACACGCTGGTGCCGGCCTTCGCTACGACGATCCACAAGAGCCAGGGCTCGGAGTATCCCGCCGTGGTGATCCCGATCGTGACACAGCACTTCAACATGCTGGCCAGGAACCTCCTCTACACCGGCGTGACCCGCGGCAAGCAGCTCGTTGTGCTGATCGGCCAGCGCAAGGCGATCGGCATGGCGGTTCGCGGAGGGAGCGCGAAGCGACGCTGGACGAAGCTACGGGAATGGCTGGCTGGGCCAAATCAGCTGCCATCGCTACGCGATCCACGAGCAACCTCCATCATCTCCCTGTCCGGCAGCGGCCGCTGAAGCTGCAATGCCCCCTCCGCCGGCGCCTTCAAGCCACGTGCGCCACTCCTCCGGCGTGGTCAGCAGAAGCCCTACGACGCACAGCAGCAAGCGCGGTTCGAACAGGTCAGGCGGCCGCGCTTCTGTCAACGACCGCCTTACCGGCAGCACTCAAACAAGCATCCACGCCGTCGCGTAGCGAAGAAACATAGGCATCCGCCCCAACCTGCCGGCCGAGCGCAGCATTGGTGAGAACCTCTTCTCCGACGGGCCACAAGCCGACTAGCACGGATACGCCGGGCGCCCGTCGTTTCAGCCGCTCCAGCAGGTAGCGCAGGTGCGATGGGTTCCCGGTGATGTCGAGGTAGGAGATGCAGATCATCGCTACGCCGGAGAGTTCGAGCTCGCGGATGCCCTCGCGCGAGGCGGATTGATAGGGCGTCACGCGCGCGCCGAGCCCGTGCTTGCGCAGTAGCTGCGCCAACATCGCCGATGAGGCCTCATCGAGCGGGCCGCGTCCGGCAAGGCACAACACCGGCGCCTCGCCGCGCCACGCCTCTGGGAGTGCATCCCGAGGCGGCGCCTGGGCCGGCACCGCCTCGGTCTTCGTGTGCGCCCTTTCGGCCAGGGTCGGGGTGTCGGACGGATTGACCGCCTTGGCATCGACGGCCGGCTCAACGTCGTCGTGGCCTTCGAAATCCTCGACTAGCGAACGGGCGGAAGCGCGGATGTTTTCCAGTTGGGCGGGGGTAACGACCCCGCGCGCGAAGTCGTTGGCGGCGAGCTGCAGACCCTTCAGCGCCACCTCATCATAGTACGAGGACAGCGAGCGATCCTTCAGCATGCCTTCGGCCACCTCCCGTACCTCGTCCGGGTCACCGGCGAGCATGCGTTGGTAGAAGTTCTCCACCGGGGTGAGTGGTGGGCGGTCACCGAGCAAAACGTCGAAGAACTCCAAGCTGTCGACGTGACGGCCGAGCACAACGAGGCAAACGGTGAACGGGGTGGCCAGGATCAAGCCGATGGGACCCCAGAGGAAGCCCCAGAACAAAGTCGAGACGATCACCGCGAAGGGCGAGAGCCCGGTCGAGTGACCGTACAGCAGCGGCTCGATCACCTGCCCGAAGATCGGCTCGGCGATCAGGAAGAGCGCCGCAGTCGCGATGACCATCGACCAGCCCGGGTCCACCGCGGCTGCCAGGGCGACCGGGAAAACTCCTGAGATGAAAGCGCCGATGTAAGGCACGAAGCGCATCAGCGCCGAGAACACGCCCCACAAGAGGGGGTTGGGCACGCCGATGATCCAAAGGCCGACGCCGACGATGACGCCGAAAGCGGCGTTCATGCCGAGCTGGGCGAGGAAATAGGTGCCGAGCCGGCCCGCGGCATCGTCCATCGCCACCGTCGTGCGGTGCAGGTCGCTCGACCCGAACAGGCGGATCATCCGGTTGCGCAGGTCCTCGCGCTGGAGCAGCAGGAACACCACCACAACGAGCACGATGCCGACCGTGGTCAGGGGCTCGAAGATTGGGCCAAGCACCTTCTCAGCCAGCGCCAACGGGGAGATCTCAGGTTCCTGGACGCGGACCAACTGAGCCTTCGGCGTGTCGCCCGCGGGGCCTGTCGCGGCCGTGGTCCCTGCGGCATCCGCCTTTTGAGTGGCGTCGTGAACCTCGTGGCTGAACTTCGCGATGACCTTGTTGGCCTCGCCGAGCCAACCCTGCTGAAGGCCGGCGAACTTCTTTTGCACGGTGACCTGGTATTGCGGCAGGTTGCCGGCAAGCCCCGCGACTTGGGTTCCGATGACCGCGCCGATGCCACCGATGACGCCGAGTGCCAGCAGCACCGCGACGATAACGGAAGGCACGCGTCCAAGCTTGATCCGACGAAGCAGGTTGACCACCGGGGCCAGGACGAAGCTGAGAAGCACCGCCAGCACCAGGGGGATGAACACCTCGCGACCGAAGTACAGGGCGGCCACCAGCACCACGCCGACCGCAAGGGTCAGGAGCCCGCGCAAACCCGGGACAAGGGGCGGCGGCACCTGGGCAGGCGGCTTCGGAGCTTCGGTCGCGCTGGTCGGCATACGGCGGTTTCCTGAAAGCCCGACGCGATCGCAGGGCGCACCGCCGTCAACGCCAGTGACGAGATTTCGTCCCGTATCCTTTATACCCCAGGCCTTGAGGCCCGGTGGCCCACGCGATGATGGCGTTGGTCGGCCGAGCAAATCGCCTAGCACCGCACTCGAGCTGTCCGGACCTGCCGGAACAACCGCAAAATCCTGAGGGTGTCGGGTGATCCAACGCTTCAGGGCTATGCCGGCTCGGCGCTGCGGCGCGCTCAGATCCGGCTGCTGCAAATTCGGATATGGCGGGCGACCGGGGTGTATCCTGGCGAAGGGTAGTACAGGTATGAAAAAGCCCGCCGCGGCGGCTGCCGGGCGGGCTAAGGTGATGTCGGGGGGCAGACTTCCCCGCGTCTGAAATTCAGAGCCCCTTCTTCATTCCAATGGTTCGGCCGCCGCCACGGCGCATCATGTGGCGCCGCATGGTGTGGTGGCGCATCATCGAGCGGCGCGTCATCCGCACCTGCATGGTCGGGGCCTCGGGCTGAACGAGGCTCGGCGCGGGCGCCGGCGTCGCGGCGGAGACGGCGCCGGCCGCCATCAGGACGGCGCCGAAGGCCGCGGCCGCGATCGCAGAGGCTGTGAAACGGGTCTTGGTCATCGGTGCCGGGTCCTTGCTGCCGCACCGGGTCGGTGCCACGGCGTGAAACCACGGCCACGATCCGATCGTTCCTCGCCTTCCGGTTGAGAAGATGCGAGCCGACCCGCCTCAGCCGATCAGGAAGTGCACCAGGATCAGCGCCAGCGCCGCGCCGCCGATCGCGAGGCCCATCAGGACGACGCTGCCCGGCGCCGTATGATGTCAGATAGCGTCGTGTCGTTGCGCCCGGGATAGGCGTCGCGCGAGGCACCGTCGAACGCATCGATCTCTCGCCTTCCTTCGGGCCGCGCAGGAGAGGTCACACGCCTTACGGCTGCCTCGTAGGTTCGATCAACGACGATATACTGTCCCTTAGACGTGCTTCCTGAGGCCTTTTTGGCCTGATTGCTCGCCAGCTAACCAAAGCGTTGCGCGGATGCAACATTCCCAAAGCACCACGGCGGACTCCAAGATTCGACGTTGATCGAGAAGATCGGCTGGCACACAGTGTTTTGGCACTGGGGGCATCGCAAAAGCGGGCCCGATGAGCCCGCACCAAAAAGCGGGCCGCAAAACAAAGTGTGACGCGATCGGCCCCGGCCCCGCGACCACACGATCCTCGGGTCTCGAAGCTTTTGGAGATATCTATGACGCTCTTGAAGAGCACCCTGCTCGCTTCGGCCGCCGGCTTCGCCGCCGTCGCCGGCGCCCAGGCTGCCG